>NZ_JBHJTF010000001.1:0-44654 GCF_042267565.1 Lysinibacillus sp. NPDC056232
CGCATGGAATGAATGTCCATTGGGAAATTTGCTAAACGTGTTGGTGTAAATGTTGTAACGCTGAGAAGAATGGAAACAAAGGGCGAGTTTATGCCTACCCTGGCGGTACGAGATATGACTCTGTTGAACAATTAAATATCTGCTCTTGTGGATTAAAATTGGATAGAGATTTGAACGCAAGCATTAACTTAGCAAATTACTCAATCTAGGGAATTTAACTGACACTAAACCTTAGATGTGTACGCAACGATACTGCGGAATTTAAGCCTTTGGAGAGTCATACTAAATGGCAGTAGCTTTATGCGAAACCAGACTCGGAGAATAAGGAAGACACAAATACGAAAGTCGGAAGATATAAGTGGTGTCACAGTAGAGATGTATACATTTTTTAAGAAATGTATATGTTTTTCGTATCGGAAAGTAGGACATTAACTAAAGGTGAACATGAATTTGCCTATAAATTAAAAAATAAATTGCAAACGCTTTCTTATTTCCAGCAAAACCCAGAATTTATTGAATTACATGATGCGGGCCTTGAACGCAATGCTGTGACTGCCTTGTATAAGCACCCATCTGCAACAGAAACGGTTGTGTTAATTAGTCATTTTGATACGGTCCATACGGAAGAATATGGCGAGCTGGAACCATTAGCCTTCTACCCTGAAGAGCTGACAAAAAAGCTAATGGAACCTAAATACAAAAAGGATTTACCTGAAGCGGCAAGGTTTGATTTAGAATCAGGCAACTATTTATTTGGTCGTGGAACGATGGATATGAAAATGGGGCTTGCTTTGCATATGCAGTTGATTGAAAAGGCAAGTATCGAAGAATGGCCCATCAATCTTATTTTAACGGCTGTGCCAGACGAAGAAGTGAATTCTGCTGGGATGCGTGCAGCAGTTGTAGAGCTTGTCAGACTTCGTGAACAGCACGGACTCTCTTATAAACTATTTTTAAATAGTGAGCCTTCTTTTTCACAAGGACCAGCTGATACCAATGAATATATTTATTCAGGAACGATCGGTAAAATTATGCCGGCTGCCTTATTTTACGGAAAAGAGACACATGTGGGTGAGCCATTAAAAGGAATGACCGCAAATTTTATTGCTTCCTATATGACGCAGCATATGGAATGGAATCCGATTTTCCGTGAAACAGATCTTGGTGAAAGTACACCATTACCAGTATCCTTACAATTAAAAGATTTGAAAATGGAGTATTCTACACAAACACCCTATCGTGCAGCAGCCCTTTACAATGTGTTTTTATTAAAGCGTACAGCATCGCAAGTAATGGATATTTTTGAACAAGTTGCATCGGAAGCAATGTCAGCTTGTAATGAACAATATAAGCGGATTTGTGAGCGAGAAAAGGTACAAGGCGTAGGTGAAGTAAAAGTACTTCGTTATGAGGCACTTTTAGAGTATGCGATTAATAAATTCGGCGCCGAGGAAGTAAATTTAATAAAAAATCAAGTTCTTGAAAATAGCGCATGGGATGATCGAGAGAAATCTATTCGCATCGTGGATCAGCTAATGATTCGTTGCCAGGAACTATCACCAGCGACAGTGTTGCTATATGCACCACCTTACTATCCGGCTATCAATTCATCCAATGATCCTCTTGTTATTCAATCCATTGAATTGATGAAGAAAACAGCCCAAACATTTAATATTGAAGTGGAGCAAATTCACTATTTTAATGGAATTTGTGACTTGAGCTATGTCAATTATTCGGATAACTCTAATGAATGGATAGCATTCGAACGCAACACACCTGTATGGGGAGACACGTATAGTATTCCGTTTGAATCCATGTCCGCGTTACAGGGCCCTGTTTTAAATGTTGGACCGTTTGGGAAGGATGCTCATCAAAAGACGGAAAGACTACATGTGGATAGCGCATTTAAGGAAATGCCAGTGATGATTGATACGCTTATTAAAAGCTTATTTTAATTAAAAAAGTAATTCAAATGAATATAATTGTATGTAGCGTATAGAAATAAAATAGTATTTTAATTAGGCTTGTTAAAATAAAGTACCTATCTATCAGCATAATGGATAGATGGGTACTTAAGTGGTCTTTATTTTTACTTTATGACTTCTATGAATAATAAATTTATATAATTTTTTTCACTAACGTCGCATAAATTTTAATTGAATTTTCTGTTTTCTATTTCTTCCGTTTTTGAAGAAAATAAAAGACTCTCAAATAGAGATAGTAAACATCTATTTTTTTACTATAACCTTTGGCTGGGACAACTGACAGTTCAAAATCCTTATGGTACCGTATTTCCTTCGATTTCTCGAAGCCAAATACGTGCCGGTTTCCATAGTGTTGCTTTTAAGTACCTACTAATTTGTAAGTACGTCCGTGAACTGTTTGTGTGAAGATGTGCTAGTACGTTTAAGCAGTAAACGATCATCGCAATGTACACCTGATTATGCACAGCTTGCTCGCTTTGCCCGTAGAACTTTTTAATGTTCAGATGCTGCTTCATCCACTTAAAAAAAAGTTCGATTGCCCAGCGTGATTTATACAGTTCAGCGACTTCATCTGCACTTAAATCAAAACGATTCGTCATCAGATGTAGCTCTTTACCGTTTGGATCCAGTACTTCGATACGGCGAAATACATTTTCAGTACGATTTTGCGTGGTGCCAATCAGAATCATTTCATCCGATAACACCGCTGACTGTTCAGGTACTTCAAATGATTCAATCACACGTATTACGGCGTTTTTTCGTAAGCGTGAGACAAAGAAAAATCCGTCATCTGTCATGCGGTCAAAGCGTTCATAATCTAGGTAGCCTCGGTCAAAAACGTACATGCACTCCTTGTCATCAACGAGAATTTCAAGCTGACCACGATCATGTTCTTTCGCATTCGTCAGCACCGCTTTATCAGGGTACGAACAACCTTTTTCTAGGTAAACAAGGCGCAAATGTAACTTTACCCCTGATTTTGTTTTACGGAATTCAGCCCATCTATGGTTGTTTAAGTTCAATGGCAGTGTGCTGGAATCAATGATTTTCAGTGGTGTTGTGGTTTTTCGGCTCTGTTCAAAATGCGTTTTCTCATGAATTTGCCCGACTAAGTCTAGAAAAATCTGTTGAAAAAACTCAGTTGGCACTCGATTTAATCGCCGACCTAACTGCGAAAAGCTGATGGACTCTAAATACGTTGCTTTTTGTAAGTCATCTGATAACAGCGTGTCACTAATGGCACGTAGACTTTCGGTTTCATTTAGCTGCGCAAACAGTAATAATTTCAAGAATGAAGCGATGTGAAGCTTCTTTGTATAGTAATTTAATTGATGAATTTCAACTAATTTCTCCATTTGCGTAGAAGAAATAGGTGAAAACCATTGTTCAAATGATGTTTTTCGTGTAAACTTAACCATGCTTATGTCCTTTATTTTGGATTTGGATGGTTTACTACCACCCAACCATTATAAAGGCTTTTTTTATGCACGCATAATATTGCGGAAAATTCAGTTTTTAAAAATACATTGAATTATTTTAATGCGACGCTAGTGAATTTTTTTGAAGACGAAAGCATACCCTATCCCCTTGTTTGAATTAAAACTAAATGACCTAAATATTTTTGTGTATCCATGAACGTAACTTTTCCGCGTAGAAAGGTCGTTCGTCAGGTTCTGTGTAGTAACCTTTCGTCATGTAAAGATTGTCACCTTCAAATCTTGGATATACATGAAGATGATAATGCCACACATCTTGATTTCCTGCAGGTTCATTATGCTGCCGAGTAGAAATCCCATCACAACCGTATGTATTTTTCATTGCAAATGCTGCTAATTGAGCAACACGATGAATTTCAGTAGCCATTTCTGCTGGAAGTTCATATATATTTTCAAAATGTTCGTTCGGAACAACTAGAACATGTCCTTTATTGTTTGGCCACCATTTACTCGCAATAAATGCTGTTACATGTTTATCTTGATAAATAATGTCTCTTTGTTTTGTACCATTATTTTGTTTTTCTTTACCTGATACAATACGACAAAATGGACACTCATAATCTTTTGGCTTATGAGAATACAACCTAGCACACCACCATTTCCTTATGTATATAAATATTGAAATATTTATCAATACTTTTATTATATAAGGAAATCAGAAAGAGGGTATGAAAATAAAATTCCCACGCAAATTTTTAAAAACTTTAGTATCTTTAGAGCCACTTCTGCCGTAACGGTGCGATGACACTTCGTTTTCGCGCAGAAAACATTGATTGCTGCCGTTTCACTGTCGCACAAACAAAACCCAGTTGTTGCCCCGACGCCCCCGGAAAGCGCCCGGCCGGAACGAAAATCAACCCCTCACTTTGCAACAAAACCATATTTTTAGGGCACCTTCATTTCATTGACACAATAGTTTTACAAAAAACATGAAAGCTGATCTTTGAAATAAAGCAGCAGCTTTTTTATTTTTTTGAGAATGTTTTATGCAGCGAAGTGAAATGCCTGCTATAGAAGTTTTGTTTTTTGAGCTTTGGCTAAAAGTGGAGCTAATTCCACTCCTTTTTAAATGATTTTGCAAAGACTACTTGTAATTTTCATTGTTTAGACGATAAAAATAGCACAAATTATCTTCATTCAGCCATTTTTTAGCGAAATCGGTTGCGACAGCAATAATTACGCCATGGCGAAATGAATTTGCAAGATTGTTTTATTAGGAGCGGACGTTATGGAAAATCAAGAAAAGCTAGTTCTCTCTATACGGAAAGAAATGATTCAATTTAATTTGAAACGTATGCGAACAGTAGCGTGGACATTAATGTATGTATCAGCCATCATTACAATAATTCATTATGGTGAGGTCTTTTTTTCGAAAACAGAACGAGCGATGGTGCCAGCTTATATAGCAATACACACTATATTGTTTTATATAGATTTAGCGGTGTTATTATTTGTAAAAGAAAAGAGAATTCAGGTTACAACTCTTAATTTACGAAAATATGAATTTATCTTACTCTCTTATATTTATACTATATTGTTATTAATTACTGTTATCACCGTAATGGACGTTTATTTCTTTAAACATGCGGCTCTTTATGAAGTGCTGTTTTTATTGATTTGCGTTATTTTTTCTATCCCTTTCCTGAAAATTTTTTGGATTATGTTAATAACAGTACCACCCATTTTAATAAGTGCTTATCTGAGTGTTGGGGTATCGGGTGAAAGTATTAAAATACTTTTACCAATGTCCCTTATTATTCCCATAGGGCTAGTTATTCAGCGATATATTTATAAAGTTCAAAGACAATTGACGAAACAACATATTTTATTACAAGAAGAAATGATTAAATCCAAAAAATTGTCGGAATTATTAGCTGAGAAAAATAATGAACTATCAGAGCAAGCGCTTCGGGACACGTTGACAAATTTGCCTAATCGACGAGCTTTTAATAATAAATTGACACAAATAGGACAACAACTTAGTAAACCAAAATCTTTATCTGTCATGATGATTGATATTGATTTCTTTAAAAATTTAAATGATACTTACGGTCATTTACAAGGTGATGAAGCATTAATAAAAGTGGCAGCTCTTTTAGATGAAATTGCAGAAAAGTATAATGCATTTGCAGCACGTTGGGGAGGCGAAGAATTCGTAATCGTTAGCCAGCATGCCGCCAAGTTTTCAGAGCATGTTTGTGAGGAAATTTTAGAGGAAGTACGCAACTTAAACATTCGTCATGAGCATTCAAAAGTAGCTGATATTCTTACGGTCAGCATCGGGATGTGTCATGCTAAAATTTCAAATAGCGAGCAATTAAAAACATGCTGTGAATTAGCCGATCAAGCACTATACACAGCAAAGCAAAACGGTCGTAACAACTTTTACAGTAAAAGTGGAAATTTCGATGAAGATGTATGTGTACCTTTATAATGTCAGAAAAACGTTGATACAGTGCGCTTTCATGCCTTCTAAGGTTGCTTAATGTATAACGAAAGTGTTACAATATCATTTAGTCAAAAAGAGCCAAGGGGGCATTTCTATGTCAATTGAGTTAAACAATGAATTCGGCCAAATTGATATTTCAACTGATGTACTTGCGCAAATAGCTGGTGGCGCTGCTGTAGAGTGCTACGGTATTGTTGGCATGGCATCTAAACATCAAATTCGTGATGGTCTAACTGATATTTTACGTAAAGAAAACTTTGCAAAAGGTGTTGTGATTCGAAAACAAGACGACGATTTACATATTGATATGTACATTATTGTTAGTTACGGGACAAAAATTTCGGAAGTTGCTTATCAAGTACAATCGAAAGTGAAATATACAGTGGATAAAACATTAGGTATGAGCGTAAAATCTGTCAATATCTTTGTGCAGGGCGTTCGTGTAGCGAATGACTAAGGAGGAACTAAATCGAATGCAGTCTTTAGACGGAATAAAGTTTGCAGAAATGGTGCAAATGGGTGCCCATCACCTATTCCAAAATGCAAATTATGTTGATTCATTAAATGTATTTCCAGTACCAGATGGTGATACAGGAACGAATATGAACTTATCGATGACATCTGGCGCAAAGGAAACGGAGCAATATGTCTCAGAGCATATCGGTAAAACTGCTCAAGCTTTATCAAAAGGTTTACTTATGGGAGCACGCGGGAATTCTGGCGTTATTTTATCGCAGTTATTCCGTGGCTTTGGTAAATTTATTGAAAAAGAAGCGACAATTGATGCCAAGGGCTTAGCAGGTGCTTTCCAAGCTGGCGTTGAAACTGCCTATAAAGCAGTAATGAAGCCGGTTGAAGGAACAATTTTAACAGTTGCACGTGAAGCGGCGAAAAAAGGCGTGGAAGTGGCAGAAACTGAAACCGATATCATTGCAGTGATGGAAGCCTTTACTGCTGAAGCACAGGCTTCGTTAGAGCGTACACCTGAGCTTTTACCTGTTCTAAAAGAAGTAGGTGTTGTAGATAGTGGTGGCCAGGGTCTATTATTTGTGTACGAAGGATTTTTAGCATCCTTAAAAGGTGAGCCATTACCGGTGAAAAATGAAGCAACTTTAGATGATTTAATTAATGCAGAGCATCATAGAGCACAAGATTTCATGAATACTATCGATATTGAGTTTGGTTATTGTACAGAAATCATGGTACGTTTTGAAGAAGGAAAAGAGCCATTTAGCGAGGAACAATTCCGTAATGAATTAAACCCTCTAGGTGATTCTTTACTTGTTATTTCAGATGAAGAGATTGCAAAAGTGCATATTCATTCTGAGCAGCCAGGTTCTGTTTTAGCAATGGGTCAAAAATATGGTAGTCTTATTAAAATTAAGGTCGACAATATGCGTGAACAGCATTCTGCCATTGTTGGTGAGGATCATAAAGCACCTTCTCCAGCTAAAAAAGCAGAAAAGCATCCATATGCAATTGTAACGATTGCAATGGGCGAGGGAGTTGCTGAACTACTTCGTTCAATTGGTGCCTCTTATGTTATTGAAGGCGGTCAAACAATGAACCCTTCAACTGAAGATATTGTGAAGGCGGTACAAGAAATTGGTGCTGAAAAAGTATTAATTTTACCAAATAACAAAAATATCGTCATGGCAGCAGAACAAGCGGTAGAGCTTTTAGATATAGAAGCGGCCGTAGTTCCTACGAAAACAATCCCTCAAGGTATGGCAGCGATTCTATCGTTTAATCCAGAGGCGACAGTTGAAATGAACCAAGCAACAATGACAGAAGCTTATGCAAATGTTAAAACAGGTCAAGTAACCTATGCAGTTCGAGATACATCTATTGATGGTGTGGACATTCATAAGGACGATTTCATGGCTCTTGCAGAAGGTAAAATTGTATTATCTACTCCAGCATTAAAAGATGCTGCTGAGAAGGTAATTACTGATTTAGTGGATGAAGATGCAGAAATTGTAACAGTCATCTATGGTGAGGATACAACAGAAGAAAATGCCTCGGAATTAGTAAAATTTATTGAAGAGAATTATCCAGAGGTTGAAGTAGAGTTATTTAATGGTAAACAAGGATTATATCCATATATTATTTCAGCAGAATAATTCAATGCTACTTGCGGATAAGTAGACAAAGCAGTGCACACAACGTGTACTGCTTTTGTTTATGGTACAAGGAGACTAGGGGAATATATTAGATATAAATTCGCTAAAATAAACGATTTGATGTGCGTATCCAGAGGACGATGCATTTGAAAATGCTGGAATATCGGCAATTTGAAATCGTTGTTTATCTGGAGTAGACAAAGGTAATCAATATTTCCATTGTGTAAATTATAGTCGTGTAAATTTTCTGAAAGTTGATAAAGAAATGTTTTGCTTTTATAGTAACTATCAAGCATTATATAAGTAAAAAATCAAAAAAATTATATAGATAGAATAGAGGGGTGTTATTATGAAGTTTACTTCAGTATTTGATATTATTGGACCAGTGATGATTGGGCCTTCTTCTTCTCATACGGCAGGTGCCGCACGAATTGGTCGTGTAGCTAGAGATTTATTTGGAAGACAACCAAAGTGGGCGAAAATACACTTATATGGTTCGTTTGCAGAAACGTATAAAGGACATGGAACAGACGTAGCTTTGATAGGGGGCCTATTAAATTACGATACATTCGATGAGCGAATTAAAACAGCTTTTGCCGATGCAGAAAAGGCCGGCTTAGACTATGAATTTATCCCAGAAACAGCAAATATGGAGCATCCGAATACAGCTCGCCTTGTGATTGGCGATGATGAAGGAGAGATGTCCGTTGTTGGTATTTCTATCGGTGGCGGTAAAATTGAAGTCAGTGAGGTGAACGGCTTCAAGCTACGTTTAACAGGAGGCATGCCAGCAATTCTTGTTGTCCATGATGATCGTGCAGGCTGTATTGCCAATGTGGCAAATTGTTTGGCGATGCATGCAGTCAACATTGGGCATATGGAGGTTTCTCGTATTGAACGTGGTTTAACAGCCCTTATGGTGATAGAAATCGATCAAAACATCGAGGAAAAAGTATTACAACAAATTTCTTTAATACCACATATTTCGAAGGTTTCTAAAATTAATAACTAAGGAGGTGCCCCAATATGGACGTATTGTTTCATAATGTTCGTGAACTAGTTGAACGAGCGGAGCAAGAAGGAAAACTAATTTCTGAAATTATGATAGAGCAGGAAATGTTAATAACTGGACGCACAAGAGAAGAAATTATACAGCAAATGGACAATAATTTAACGGTGATGGAGGAAGCTGTTGAAAGAGGTTTGAAGGGTGTTAAATCTGTAACGGGTTTAACAGGTGGTGACGCAGTATTGCTTCAAAATTACATTGCACAAGGAAAATCATTGTCGGGGGATTTATTACTAGACGCGGTGAGTAAAGCGGTTGCAACAAATGAAGTTAATGCGGCTATGGGCACTATTTGTGCTACCCCAACTGCAGGTTCAGCTGGAGTTGTACCAGGGACACTGTTTGCAGTGAAGAATAAGCTGAATCCGACACGTGAGCAAATGATTCGTTATTTATTCACATCGGGTGCTTTCGGCTTCGTTGTTGCCAATAATGCTTCGATTTCAGGCGCTGCTGGCGGCTGTCAAGCAGAGGTTGGCTCAGCTGCTGGTATGGCAGCGGCAGCGATTGTAGAGATGGCTGGTGGTACACCGCAGCAATGTTCAGAAGCATTTGCCATTACATTGAAAAATATGCTAGGGCTTGTTTGTGACCCGGTGGCTGGATTAGTAGAGGTTCCTTGTGTTAAGCGAAATGCTATGGGAGCGGCAAATTCACTTGTTGCAGCGGATATGGCACTTGCAGGGGTCACAAGTCGCATCCCGTGTGATGAAGTGATTGGTGCAATGTATCGAATTGGACAATCTATGAGTCCGAATTTAAAAGAAACTGCACGTGGAGGCCTTGCTGCAACACCAACAGGTAAAGCGATAAGCAAAGCCATTTTTGATAATGGTAATTTAGAAAGTATCAAATCACTTCAAAAATAAAAATACTAAGCACGCTTTCCTAAGTGGAAGGCGTGTTTTTTTGAGGCAATATAAATGAAAAGTTATATAATGATAATTGAATCTATATAAATGCGTAGCATGGATTATTCAAAAGTGTTAAACGCGAACAACAATATTATGAAAGCTAATAGTAATCGTAAGAAAGGGGAAAACTCAAATGCTGAAAAATAGTATGGTGAAACGAATGGCTGTAGGTAAAGTACTTGTGGTGAAAAAAATTGGAGGAGCTGTCGTGCAAGGTGACTGATTTAACGTGTCCCGTTACTGAATTAAAGGGAATCGGGAAAGAAACAGCAGGACATTTAGAGGCATTAGGCATCGAGACAATCGCGGATTTGTTATGGACTTTTCCGCATCGACATGAGGATTTTCGTTTAAAGGATTTGGCACAAACACCACATAATGAACGTGTCACTGTTGAGTGTAAAGTTGAAAGTGAGCCAACAGTTTTGTTTTTAGGTCGCAATAAATCACGATTACAAGTCACGGTGCTAGCGGGTCGACATTTAGTTAAGGTTGTTTTTTTTAACCAAGGCTATTTGAAGCAGAAGCTTGTACCGGGAGCTATTATTACCGTTACAGGGAAATGGGACAGGGGTAGACAAGTAATCAATGGAACGTCTGTAACGTTTGGGCCTAAGACAGATCAAGTCGACTTTGAACCTGTTTATAGTTTAAAAGGTTTGATTCCGCAAAAACGTTTTCGTAAATATATGCGTCAAGTGCTCGATGAATTTGGTGCTGATATACCTGATGCTGTTCCACAGAGCTTACGAACGGATTATAAGCTTGCTACAATACGTGATGGGCTGGAGGGAATACATTTCCCTATTGATGCAGGACATGCGAAGCAGGCTAGAAGACGCTTTGCTTATGAGGAGTTACTAAACTTTCAACTACGTATTCAAGCGTTACGTAAAATTAGAAAGGACAGTGAGCAAGGGACAGTTATACAGTTTGATTTGCAAAAGATACGTGCCTTTATTGCATCGTTACCATATGAATTAACAGGTGCACAAAAACGCGTCGTTAATGAAATTTGCAAAGATTTGAAAGAGCCACATCGTATGAACCGCTTACTTCAAGGTGATGTAGGGTCGGGGAAAACCGTTGTTGCGGCAATATGTTTATACGCAGCCGTAACTGCTAGTTTTCAGGGGGCATTAATGGCGCCGACGGAAATTTTAGCTGAGCAGCATGCTGAAAATTTGGTGGAATGGTTTGAGCCATTTGGCGTACGTGTATCTTTACTATCAGGATCAACGAAAGCGAAGGAGCGTCGTTTACTGTTAGAAGAACTGGCAAATGGAGATATAGATATTTTAATTGGTACACATGCGCTAATTCAGCCTGATGTTGTTTTTTGCAAGCTTGGTTTTGTTATTACAGATGAACAGCATCGTTTTGGTGTAGAGCAGCGTAGAATATTGCGTGATAAAGGAGAAAATCCAGATGTGCTCTTTATGACGGCGACACCAATACCGCGTACACTAGCGATTACAGCATTCGGAGAAATGGATGTTTCAATGATCGATGAAATGCCAGCCGGGCGTAAGCAAATTGAAACACATTGGATGAAAAAAGAGCAATTTGGCTCTGTTATGTCAAAGCTAGAATTAGAACTTGCTGCTGGTAGACAGGCTTATGCTATTTGTCCTCTGATCGAGGAATCAGACAAGCTGGATGTACAAAATGCTGTAGAAATCTATGAACAGCTTGCTGCATATTTTAATGGGCGTTACAATGTCGGATTAATGCATGGTCGCCTATCCGCGGATGAAAAAGACGCTGTTATGCGAGCCTTTAGTGAAGGAACTATTCATGTGCTTGTGTCTACAACAGTTGTTGAAGTTGGGGTTAACGTGCCGAATGCAACGTTTATGATTATTTATGATGCTGAACGCTTTGGCTTAGCTCAGTTGCATCAGCTACGTGGGCGTGTTGGACGAGGTGAACATCAGTCATATTGTGTGTTGCTAGCCGATCCTAAATCGGATGAAGGTAAAGAGCGAATGCAGTCGATGACAGAAACGAATGATGGCTTCCGCCTAGCTGAAAAGGATTTGGAACTACGTGGTCCGGGTGATTTCTTTGGGCGTAAACAAAGTGGTTTGCCTGATTTTAAAGTAGCGGATTTAGTGCATGATTATCGAATACTTGAAACTGCGAGAAAAGATGCAACAGATATTCTTAAGACGGATGCTTTTTGGCATGATGATGAGTACAAATATTTACGTGAAATGCTTGAAAATTCAGGTGTTTTACAAGGGGATCGATTCGACTAACTGAATATTGATGCTCCATTAGGAATGTGAGCACTTGTTTTTAAAACAAGTCTTGCATTCTTTTTTTATACTCTATATACTGATATTAGTACCAAGTGCTAATAACAACTAAAAAGGTGGCGAATGATGTTGAGACGAACGAAAAAAGAGCGACAGCGACTATTATCCGAAACGATAGCTGATAATCCATTCGTCACAGATGAACAGCTAGCAACACAGTTTCAGGTTAGTGTCCAAACAATTCGTTTAGATCGTATGGAATTAGCGATTCCAGAATTACGAGAACGAATTAAAGATGTTGCTTCGAAAACCTATGAAAATGAAGTGAAATCTCTACCGATTGATGAAGTGATCGGAGAAATAATTGATATTGAATTGGATAATCGTGCATTATCTATTTTTGATGTAAAAGAAGAACATGTTTTTCAGCGCAATGGCATCGCACGTGGACATCATTTGTTTGCACAGGCAAACTCATTAGCGGTAGCAGTTATTGACGACGAACTAGCATTAACAGTACATTCTAACATTACCTTTGTGAAACCTGTTAGAGCTGGAGATCGTGTTATTACAAAAGCAATCGTTATCGGACGTGATGAAAAAAGTCATCGTACAAAAGTAGAGTTAACGTCCACTGTTAACGGTGAAACAGTTTTTGTTGGTGAATTTGATATGTACCGCACGAAAGGTAAAGGTGAACAACAATGAAATTAGCGCTTGATGGAATGGGTGGAGACAACGCACCTAAATCAGTTGTTGAAGGTGCTTTATTAGCATTAGAGCAAATCCCAAATTTAGAAATTCAATTATATGGTCAGCAGCAAAAGCTTGAACCATTTTTAAAAATACATGATCGATTAACTGTAGTACATTGTGATGAAGTTGTCGAAGGAACAGACGATCCAGCACGCGCTGTTCGTCGTAAAAAGGATTCATCGATGGCGCGAATGATGGATGCCGTTGAAGAAGGAAAGGCGGATGCTTGTCTTTCAGCAGGTAATACAGGTGCTTTAATGGCGGGAGGCTTATTTAAAGTAGGACGTATTGAAGGGATTGCTAGACCTGCTCTAGCCACTACACTGCCTACTTTAGATGGTAAGGGCTTTTTAATGCTTGATTTAGGGGCGAATGCAGACGCGCGACCTGAGCATTTATTGCAATATGCGATTATGGGCGATATTTATGCAAAAAAGGTAGGCGGCTTACAAAAGCCACGTGTCGGCTTGTTGAATATCGGTACTGAGGATAAAAAAGGGAATGAATTAACGAAGGCGGCTTTTGGATTATTAAAAGAAGCAGATTTAAACTTTATCGGCAACGTTGAAGCTCGAGATTTACTTGAAGGGGTAGCGGACGTTGTCGTAACGGATGGGTTTACAGGTAATATGGTGCTGAAATCGATAGAAGGTACAGCTGGCGCATTATTTTCAATGCTAAAAGAGGCGTTTATGTCTTCAACAAAAACGAAAATTTCGGCAGTACTTATGAAAAATAATTTGCGTGACCTAAAAAACAAAATGGACTACACAGAGTACGGTGGTGCAGGTTTGTTTGGTTTACAAGCACCTGTGATTAAAGCACATGGTTCATCCAATGCTAAAGCAATATACAGTGCAATTCGCCAAGCAAATACGATGGTTGAGCATACAGTCATCTCGACGATTACAGAAACAGTACGTCACTTAGAAATTGATTAACTTCTTTCAGCGGGTGTCCAAACACCCACTGAAATAGAGGAACTCAGTCTAAGAACGCCACGTCCTGTGGCAATTTATCTGTGCGAAAGCGAAGCGACAGCAACACTGTTTTATCTGTGCGAAAGCGAAGCGACAGCAACACTGTTTTATCTGTGCGAAAGCGAAGCGACAGCAACAACACACGACTGAGTGACCAACATCATGTTGCTGACGCTACGTTAGCACTGCGCTTTCACACAGAAAACATTTGCTGCTGACGCTACGTTAGCACTGCGCTTTCACACAGAAAACATTTGCTGCTGACGCTACGTTAGCACTGCGCTTTCGCACAGAAAACATTTGCTGCTGACGCTACGTTAGCACTGCGCTTTCGCACAGAAAACATTTGCTGCTGACGCTGCGTTAGCACTACGCTTTCGCGCAAAAAAACATCATGTTGGCCTAAAGCCTCCGGCGGATGACACGGAATTATGCCGAGGCATAATTGATTAAAAAGGGGATTAATAAAAAATGACGAAAATAGCATTTATTTTTCCAGGCCAAGGTTCTCAAGTAGTTGGGATGGGGCAAGAGTTTATCGAGAATGCGGCAGCAAGTAAAGCATTTTATGAACGTGCAAATCAAGCACTTGGCTTTGAGCTATCTAAGCTTATGTTAGAGGGACCAGCTGAGGAGCTAACATTGACTTACCATGCACAGCCGGCACTCTTAACTACTGGTGTGATGGTTGCAGAAAAATTACGTGCAGCAGGTATTACGCCGAATTATGCAGCTGGACATTCACTTGGAGAATACGGTGCATTAGTAATCGCTGGTGTGCTATCGTTCGAGGATGCAGTTTCTGTTGTGCATAAGCGTGGGCTTTATATGAATGAAGCTGTACCTGCAGGGCAAGGTGCTATGGCAGCTATTCTAGGGATGGAGCTTGAGGCACTGCATGAAGTAACTGAAAAAGTATCTGCAGCAGGTGAGCCAGTTCAGGTAGCGAATGTAAACTGTCCAGGGCAAATCGTTATTTCTGGTACAAAAGAAGGCGTTGAAAAGGCTTCTTTAGCGGCAAAGGAAGCTGGTGCAAAACGAGCAATTCCTTTAGTTGTTAGTGGTCCATTCCATTCAGAGTTAATGCGACCATCATCTGAAAAATTAAAAGAAGCGTTGGCTGATTTATCATTATCAGCTCCACAAATCCCTGTAATCGGCAATGTAATGGCGAAAGAATTAGAGGATGTTTCAGCTATTCAACAGGAGCTAGTAGAACAAGTATATAGCGCTGTCCAATGGGAAGCATCTGTGCGTGAAATGATTTCGCAAGGTGTGGAAGTCTTTATTGAGTGCGGACCAGGCAAAGTATTAAGTGGATTAGTGAAAAAAATCGATCGCTCAGTAACGACATACTGTGTTTATGATGAAACATCATTAGAGGCTGTACTAGAAGCGGCGAAGGAGTGGACAATTAATGCGTAAATTAGAGGGTAAAGTAGCTGTTGTAACTGGTGCTTCACGTGGAATAGGACGATCTATTGCATTAAAGCTTGCTAATGAGGGTGCTAAAGTTGTCGTAAACTACAGCGGGTCACAGGCAAAAGCAGAAGAAGTTGTTGCGACGATTCAAGAGAATGGCGGCGAGGCAATAGCCGTACAAGCGAGTGTTTCCAAAACAGAGGAAGTTACAGCATTAATGGATGCAGCGGTGAAAACATTCGGCTCGCTTGATATTTTAGTGAATAATGCGGGTATTACGCGTGATAACTTGTTAATGCGTATGAAAGAAGATGAATGGGACGATGTGCTAGATACGAACCTAAAAGGTGTTTTCCTTTGTACAAAAGCAGTAACACGTCAAATGATGAAGCAACGTGCAGGGCGTATCATTAATATTTCATCGATTGTTGGTGTAGCTGGTAATGCTGGGCAAGCTAATTACGTAGCTGCAAAAGCAGGGGTTATTGGATTGACTAAAACGACTGCTAAGGAATTAGCATCACGTAATATTTTAGTAAATGCGATTGCACCTGGCTTTATAGAGACTGAAATGACTGATCAACTACCAGAAGATCTAAAGCAAGGCATGCTTACGCAAATTCCTCTAGCGAAACTTGGACAACCTGAGGATATTGCAAAGGCCGTAGCTTTTCTAGCTTCAGAGGATGCTAACTATATGACAGGTCAAACGTTACATATAGATGGCGGTATGGTAATGTAATTTCAATTAGTCATAGATAATGATTTTTTGTATAATCATTTGAGGGGAGGTGAATGTTTTGTCTACAGTATTAGAACGCGTAACAAAAGTAATCGTGGACCGTTTAGGTGTTGAAGAAAGTGAAGTTACTCTAGAAGCTTCTTTCCGTGATGATTTAGGTGCTGACTCATTAGACGTAGTTGAGCTTGTAATGGAGCTTGAAGACGAATTCGATATGGAAATTTCTGATGAAGATGCTGAAAAAATCTCAACAGTTGGTTCTGCAATTTCATACATCGAAAGTAAATTAAACTAATTCGTTTAACTTTATATAGCAGAGATTAATCACCTCTACTGGTGCTGACATGGATGCGGTCATTATACAATAAATGTTTATGATTGAATAAAGTTAAAGCCTTTGGCAGAAATTACTCATGCTTTTCTTCAGTGTGAAGAGCAGATACTATGCTGAGGTATGTTTAAAAAGGGGACGAAATGGTTCGTTTAGCGAACTATGAACGTCCTCTTTTTGATTTCGGAAAAAATTAATTTCCAAAACATTGTATTTAAGCCGAAATACTTTTGCATAAATCCCTTGAAAAAGGTACACTTAAACGGTAGAAACTATTAGGAAGGCAGATTGTTCAATGGCTATGAAAAGAAAAGGAACTATGCAGAAATCTGGCGTGCTTCCTGAAAAAGTACGCAATCAATTCGAGCTGTTACAGCATGAATTAAATATCACATTTAGTAATAAAAATTTATTGTATCAAGCATTCACACATTCATCTTATGTGAATGAGCATCGCCGTAAATTGTTTACGGATAATGAGCGTCTTGAATTTTTAGGAGACGCAGTACTTGAACTGTCTGTTTCTAAATACCTTTTTGAGAAATACACTCATATGAGTGAAGGTGAGCTGACGAAGCTACGAGCATCTATAGTATGTGAGCCATCACTTGTTATTTTTGCAAATGAATTAGGCTTTGGCCGCTTTGTATTACTCGGAAAAGGTGAGGAATTAACAGGTGGACGGGAACGCCCAGCGCTACTTGCAGATGTATTTGAGTCATTTGTTGGCGCCCTTTATTTAGATCAAGGCTTACAAACGGTTGTGTCTTTTTTAGAACGAATCGTATTCCCGAAAGTAGAAGTCGGTGCTTTTTCGCATGTGATGGATTTTAAAAGCCAATTGCAAGAAATGGTACAACAAACAAATAACGGCCTTCTTCATTATGAAATTATTGATGAAAAGGGTCCTGCACATAACCGTACCTTTGTATCGAGCGTACTGTTAAATGGTCAGGAGCTAGGTATTGGTCGTGGGAAATCAAAAAAAGAAGCCGAGCAGCAAGCAGCGCAATGTGCAATGCGTACAATGCGTGAGCACACTGCAAAAGAGGAGGCTTAAAAGATGTTCCTAAAACGACTCGAAGTGATTGGCTTTAAATCTTTTGCGGAGCGCATTGGAATTGATTTTGTACCCGGTGTTACAGCAGTGGTTGGACCAAATGGCAGTGGGAAAAGTAATGTCATTGATGCCATTCGTTGGGTACTTGGGGAGCAATCGGCAAAGTCGTTACGTGGGGCAAAGATGGAAGATGTTATTTTTGCTGGGAGTGACTCGCGTAAGCCACTAAACTTTGCAGAGGTAACACTAGTATTAGATAACACAGATGAACAGCTTGCTTTTTCATATACAGAAGTCAGCGTAACAAGACGCGTATACCGTTCAGGTGATAGTGAATATTTACTTAATAACCAGCAGTGTCGCCTGAAGGATATTACGGACTTGTTTATGGACTCGGGACTTGGGAAAGAGGCCTTCTCCATTATTTCACAAGGCCGTGTCGATGAAATTTTAAATAGCCGACCTGATGATCGCCGTTCAATTTTTGAAGAGGCAGCTGGCGTGTTAAAGTATAAACTAAGAAAGAAAAAGGCAGAGCATAAGCTTGTTGAAACAGATGAAAATTTGTATCGTGTTTTAGATATTTTACATGAGTTAGATAGTCGTCTGGAACCGTTAGAAATTCAGGCATCAAGTGCAAGAGATTATGTGCAAATGTCAACAGAGTTAAAGGATTTTGATATCGCCATCCTTGTGCACGATTTAAAAAATTGTGCACAATCTTTGCATGCTCTAAAAACTGAGTACACAGAGCTTTATGAAACAGAGCAAAAACAAGCTCATCATATTTCTTCAATAGAAAAGCAAACTGTTAGTATTCGTAAGCTTTTAAAAGAGCTAGATGACTATTTAGATACTACTCAGGCTGAGTTTGTTAATGCAACGATGGAGGTAGAGCGTTGGGATGGTCGTAAAGCGTTAATGGCTGAAAAGCGACAAAATGCTTCTAATCAACTACTTCAATTGAATACCGCATTACAAGAAGCAAAAGATGAGGTTGAGACTCTTGTAGCTCAAGAACAAGAGAAAAAAGAATTGTTCACTGAAAAACAGCAAGAGGTATTAGAGCTGAAACAAAGTATTAAGCAATTAGAGCAATCTTTAAATCGCTCTGTTTCTGAGATTGAACAAGAAATAGAAGAACAAAAAAACCGATATATCGACTCCTTAAACGAAGAAGCAACAGTAAAAAATGAATTAAAAAATATTGAACAACAATTAGTGCAGCAAAAAGCGATGGCGGCACGAATGTCAGGCCAAACGGATGAAATCGGGCAAGAGCTTGCGCAAATTCTAGCGGAAAAAGAGAAGCTAGTTGTTGCTTATGCTACAACAACAAACGAATTACAGGAAAGTCTCGAGCAATATGAAGCATTGCAAATACAGCTTAAGAACGTGAATGCATCATTTAATGAAAAGCAGGATATGCTTTATAAAGCCTATCAGCATCAGCAGCAACTTAAGGCTAGAAAAGATACGCTTGCTGAACTAGAAGCTGATTTCTCTGGGTTTTTCCATGGAGTAAAAGAAGTATTATTAGCGCGTGATAAAGGTGAATTAGCTGGGATTGAAGGAGCCGTTGCTGAATTAATTCAAGTGGATGGGAAATATTCTCAGGCTATTGAAACGGCATTAGGGGCAGCCTCTCAGCATATTGTGACAACCGATGAACGATATGCGCAACAGGCGATTCATTGGTTAAAACAAAAGAGAGCTGGACGCGCAACATTTTTACCGAAAACAGTTATCAAGTCACGAAAAATCAATCTATCTATGATTCAGCTAGCCACTGAGCACCCAGCGTTTGTTCAAATGGCTGATGCACTTGTAACGTTCGGTGAAGAGAACCGTACAATTGTCGAGAACCTCCTGGGCAATGTCATCGTTGCATCAAGTTTAGAAGGTGCAAGTCAAATTGCTCGATTATGTGGGTTTAGATATCGTGTTGTAACACTTGATGGAGATATCGTCAATGCAGGCGGTTCATTAACAGGTGGTACAACGAAGCAGCAATCTTCACTTTTTACAAGAAAAGCGGAATTAGATGGTTTAATAGTAAAGCTAGAATCGTTGGAAGAATCTATTTATAGTGCTGAACAGGCTGTTTCGGATGAAAAAGAGAAGCTTGCAGTATTACGAGACAAAGTAGAGCAATTGAAACTTGACGGTGAACAACTACGAAAAGAAGAAATGCAGCAAGCAAGTCGTATTCGTGAGCTAGAAGTAGTCGAGAAAAGCTTATCTGCACGAGTATCTTTTGCTTCTAATGAAACACAAGATGTAAAAACTCGTGAAGAGGCATTATTAGATCAGAAGGAAGCGGCAACGGAGCGTTTAACGGCACTAGCAACAGAGCTGTTAGAGATAAATGAAACAGTGGAACAACTAAGTAAGGTGAAGTTACAAAGTGAATCGGAGAAAGATGTACTCCGTGAGCAGTCAGCAGAAAAACGCTCGCAGTTAGCGGTAATGCAGGAGCAAATGTCACAAGTGCAAATTGCTACAGCAGAGTTAGCCCTACAATTAAACAAAGCTCGTCAAAAAGTCGACAATATTTCTCAGGAAATAATTTGGCTTCAATCTGATGAATCGACAAAACTTTTAAGCGATGAAGAAGTGGATGAGCAGGTTACTACGTGGAAAGCGCGAAGAGATTCGCTACAGGATACTATTTCACAGAAAAAAGATGAAAAAGTAGCACAACAACAAGAGCTTACTACTTTAGAAGAACAGCTGAAGGAATTGCAACGTACACATAAAGGCTACCTTGAGGCGATACGTGCAAATGAATTGAAGCGAAATCGCGTAGAATTCGAGGTCAATAATTTCAATGAGCAGCTAGAAGAGAATTATCAGCTAACATTTGAGGAAGCTGAAGAGTTAGCCCTTGCAATTGAAGATGAAGAGCATATGCGACGTCGAGTGAAATTACTGAAGAAATCTATAGAAGAGCTAGGTCCTGTTAATTTGAGCGCCATCGAGGAATACGATCGGGTACTTGAACGCCATTCATTTTTAACAGAGCAACGCGAGGATTTACTTGCTGCGCAGGAAACATTACATGAGGCTATTAAAGAAATGGATGAAGAAATGACGCTACGATTTAGTGAAACATTCTATGCCATTCGAGAGCAATTTAAACGTGTATTCCGTGAATTGTTTGGTGGAGGTCAGGCAGATTTAGTATTATTGGACCCTCAAAACCTGCTAGAAACAGGTATAGAAATTGTAGCTCAACCACCAGGGAAAAAATTACAAAATCTAAGCTTGCTTTCAGGTGGGGAACGTGCACTAACGGCAATCGCTTTATTATTCTCCATCCTAAATATACGACCTGTACCATTCTGTATTCTCGATGAGGTAGAGGCGGCTTTAGATGAGGCAAATGTCGTTCGTTATAGCCAATATTTGAAGAAATTTAGCCTTAATACGCAATTTATTGTGATCACACATCGTAAAGGAACGATGGAGGGAGCGGATGTGTTGTATGGTATTACAATGCAGGAATCTGGCGTGTCTAAACTTGTATCAGTAAAATTAGAAGATGAACCCGTACTTGCGGAGCAAAGGAGCGAACAAGCATGAGTTTTTTTAAACGTTTAAAAGATAAATTGACAGGCAACCCCACCGAGGAAGAAAAAGTAGTAGCAATCAATGAAGAAGAAGCTGCTGAACAGAAGCAAGACGAAGCAACAGAGCCTACTCAAATTGAAGCAACTGTAGATGAAATGGAAAAAGCTGAGAAAGTTTCTGTAACGGAAACCTCAATTGAAACAGAAATTCCTGAAGAAATAGAAGATCAAGAGCAACAAGAGCAACAAGAGCAACAAGAGCAACAAGAAGTGCAAGAGGTCGCGATAGTAGAAGAACTAGTAGAGGAGAAAAAACCTTCTGCATGGTCTATTACACAAAAGTTCAAGGCTGGTCTTGAAAAAACGCGTAATTCATTTACTTCTAAAGTAAACGATCTAGTTGCTCGTTATCGAAAAGTGGATGAAGATTTCTTTGAAGAATTAGAAGACTTATTATTACAGGCAGACGTTGGCTTTGAAACAGTAATGGAGCTAATGGACAAATTACGCTTTGAGGTTCAGCGTAAAAATATAAAAGATACAAACGGTATTCAAACGCTTATTTCTGAAAAACTTGTGGAAATTTATGAGCAAGGAGAAGAGGATTTAATCGAGCTTAATATGCAACCTAAAGGTGAACTTACTGTAATTCTATTCGTCGGGGTAAACGGTGTTGGGAAAACGACAACAATCGGTAAACTTGCCCATCGTTTAAAATCACAAGGTAAAACGGTTGTTTTAGCGGCAGGTGATACTTTCCGTGCTGGTGCCATCGATCAATTACAAGTTTGGGGAGACCGCGTAGGCTGTGAAGTGATTAAACAATCGGAAGGCTCAGATCCAGCAGCAGTTATGTATGATGCAATTCGTGCGGCGAAAAACCGTAATGCAGATGTGTTAATTTGTGATACAGCAGGGCGCCTACAAAACAAAGTAAACTTAATGAATGAACTTGAAAAAGTTCATCGAGTAATCTCTCGAGAGGTACCGAATGCTCCGCATGAAGTACTATTAGCTTTAGATGCAACAACAGGTCAAAATGCACTTGTTCAAGCACAAACATTTAAGGAAGCTACAAATGTAACAGGGATCGTTTTAACAAAGCTTGACGGCACTGCAAAAGGTGGTATTGTTCTTGCTATTCGTAATAAATTACACATTCCTGTGAAGTTTGTTGGTCTTGGCGAAAAAATGGATGATTTACAACCATTTGATGCAGAGCGTTATGTGTATGGCTTATTTGCTGATGGTTTAGATAAAGAACTACAAAATAGTGAGGACTAGGTTCATCACCGATGTGGATGACTTTTGTTAAAACGTATACTATGTAAATAAGTTGATTGGAGTGGAGGCTGGGCGACTCCTTGGGGATTAGCGATAGGTGAACGAAGGCTAAAACCATCACGTCCTGTGATAACGCCTTCGTGACCAACATCGTGTTGGCCCAAGCGGCTCATCGGACGCCCCCAGGAAGCTTTGCTCTGTGCGAAAGCGAAGCGACAGCAACAACAACAAAGCGCCCAGTCGGAACGGAAATCAACCACACGCTTGGTGATGGTCCGAGGATTAACATTTAAGTAAGTAAATTTGTAATTGCGCTCGTCTGTGCAGGTGAATCGCATTGTTTAAAAGGGAAATACTAGCTATAGGTGAAAAACGCCTAAAAAGCAGTTAATTAAAGCTTTTAGACAAGGAGATTACCTTGACACAGACGGGCGCTTTTCGTTATGATACAAATGACTAATAACGGGAGGAGAAACATTCGATGCTACTTGAAAAAACAACACGCATGAACTTTCTCTTCGACTTTTATCAAGCATTATTAACAGATAAGCAACGAAGTTATATGGAGCTCTATTATTTAGATGATCACTCACTTGGAGAGATCGCTGAATCGTATGGAGTTTCACGCCAAGCTGTTTATGATAATATTCGTCGAACAGAAGCGATGCTTGAAGAATATGAAGAAAAACTATGTTTACTTGAAAAATTTCAACAACGTACACAAATGCTTGCGCAGCTAACAACAGGGATGACAGAACAAAGTATGACAGTTGAAGAGCAGATAACGCTTATAGAACAGTTGAAAGAATGGGATTAGGAGGCGAAAGCAATGGCTTTTGAAGGATTAGCGGAACGACTCCAAGGAACGATCCAAAAGATTAAAGGTAAAGGTAAAGTATCGGAACAAGACGTTAAAGAAATGATGCGCGAAGTCCGATTTGCTTTAATCGAGGCGGATGTTAACTTAAAAGTAGTCAAAGAATTCGTTAAAAAGGTCAGTGAACGTGCTGTCGGTGTAGATGTTATGCAAAGCTTAACACCAGGTCAGCAAGTTATTAAAATCGTACAAGAAGAATTAACAGAATTAATGGGTGGTGAGCAAAGCCCAATTAAATTTAATACAAAGCCACCAACTGTTATTATGATGGTCGGCTTACAAGGTGCAGGTAAAACGACAACTACAGGTAAATTGGCAAATGTGTTACGTAAAAAATATAATCGTAAGCCATTACTAGTTGCTGCTGACGTTTACCGTCCAGCGGCTGTTCAACAGCTACAAACATTAGGAAAGCAGTTATCCCTACCTGTTTTTTCGTTAGGAACTGATGTATCTCCAGTAGAAATTGCACGACAGGCAATTGAATTGGCAAAAGAAGAACATCATGATGTTGTGATAATTGATACAGCAGGGCGCTTGCATATCGATGAAGAATTAATGCAAGAATTAAAAGATATTCGTGCGTTAAAAGAGCCGGATGAAGTATTCCTAGTTGTAGATGCTATGACAGGTCAAGATGCTGTCAACGTGGCAGAAAGCTTTAATGAAGCAGTCGGTATTACAGGAGTTGTTTTAACAAAGCTCGATGGTGATACACGTGGTGGTGCGGCATTATCAATTCGTTCTGTTACACAGAAGCCGATTAAATTTGTCGGTATGGGTGAGAAGCTGGATGCGCTGGAACCCTTCCATCCAGAGCGTATGGCGTCTCGTATATTAGGTATGGGTGACGTTTTATCGCTTATTGAAAAGGCTCAGGCAAATGTTGACGAAGCAAAGGCTAAAGAACTAGAGGAAAAATTTAAAACCCAAAGCTTTACATTTGATGATTTTGTTGAGCAATTGCAGCAAGTAAAGAAAATGGGGCCACTTGACGAAATTTTAAAAATGTTACCAGGTGCTGGCAAAATCAAAGGCTTAGACAATGTTAAAGTTGATGATAAGCAAATGGGCCGCGTAGAAGCGATTATTTATTCGATGACACCTGCTGAAAAGACGAATCCAGAAATTATTAACGGTAGCCGTAAAAAGCGTATAGCGAAGGGTTCAGGGACATCGATTCAAGAGGTAAATCGTTTAATAAAGCAATTTGATGAAATGAAAAAAATGATGAAGCAAATGACAGGCATGGCAAGTGGCAAAGGCAAGAAAAAGATGAAACTACCAGGCTTCGATTCATTGTTTAAATAATAATTTATAGGTGTTAAGAAAAAACACTTTACAAACAACCTAAACATTGATAATATACTATCTTGTGTGAAACTTATTCGGAGGTGCTATTAAAATGGCAGTTAAAATTCGCTTAAAACGTATGGGAGCTAAAAAATCTCCTTTCTATCGTATCGTAGTTGCAGACGCTCGTTCACCACGTGACGGTCGTTCAATCGAAACAGTTGGTACTTACAACCCACTTACTCAACCAGCTACTGTAAACATCGATGAAGAGAAAGCTCTTAAATGGTTAACTGACGGTGCAAAACCATCAGATACAGTGCGTAACTTGTTCTCAGAACAAGGTATCATGGAAAAATTCCATAACCAAAAATTCAGTAAATAATCGGGGGCGACGTTTTTGAAGCAGCTGATTGAAGCAATCGTTTTACCATTAGTCGATTATCCAGAAGAAGTTCGTATAGAGACGGATGAAAATGCAAATCGAATTGTTTATAAACTTTTTGTTCATCCAGAGGATAGAGGGAAAGTCATAGGCAAGCAAGGGCGAGTAGCGAAAGCGATTCGTACAATTGTTTATTCAGCGGCGGGTAGTCACCATCAAAAAAAGACCTACGTCGATATATTGGATTGATAGAAAAGATTTTCACGCTCTTTTACATGCAACAAGCACTGGAGAGTCCTGATCGGTATGTTTACATGCGCTTAGGAATTCGAAGTGGCCTTGAGGTAAAGCGGAAAATCTGGACTACAAAGGAAGGAGCTTGCCGGTTCCTTCCTTTTTTCATTATCATCATTACTTTGAGAGGTAATTGAACATAATGACATTAAGGGAGACTGGTCAACTTCTTCTTAGCTATAACATCGTCCGCCAAAAGTTAATCTGCTACTTTAGGTGAAAGTGAGAGAAGGTTACTTTTATTCTGGTTAGCTAGTAGCTTGACGGGGATAGGATGTTTAGCAATTGTGTACTGTGCGAAAGCGAAACGGTCGCAAAAAAATGTTTTGTAATGAAAGTAAAACGGCAGTTATAGAATACGCCCATCTCTAAAGGTGGGAAGGTGAAAAACATACGTTGGTTTAAAGCCTCTGGCGGATGTCATGGATTTTGATTTGTGCTAGCACATTCAAAATCGGGACGCATTGTTTATCTGTAACAATTACGTCAAGGCGAAATTGATACGAGGTGAGATTTGAATGGAATGGTTTAATGTAGGTCGTATTGTCAATACGCATGGTATTCGTGGTGAGGTGCGTATATTATCAACAACAGATTTTGAGGAAGAACGCTTCGCAGTAGGAAATAAGCTTGCAGCGTTTAAAAAAGACGATAAAAAGCCAACATGGGTAACAATTGAATCAATGCGTCGTCATAAGAACTTTATTTTATTAACTTTTGAAGGAATGTATAACATCAATTTTGTGGAGCCTTTCAAAGAAGGCATGCTTAAAATTACGAAGGATCAATTGTCAGATAATTTATTAGAGGAAAATGAATATTTCTACCATGATATAATTGGCTGTTCAGTTGTTTCTGAAGAAGGCGAAACAATCGGAGCAGTGACCGACATTCTTCAAACAGGTGCAAATGATGTATGGGTAGTCAAAGGCGCTAAAAAAGAGCATTACATCCCGTATATCGAAGACATTGTTAAGGAAATTAATATTGATGAGAAGAAAATTGTGATATACGTAATGGAAGGCCTGCTATGATGAATATTCATGTGTTAAGTTTATTTCCTGATATGTTTACAGGTGTCTTTGGTGCATCGATATTAAAAAAAGCACAAGAAAAAGATGCTGTAAAGCTAGAAGTAACCGATATCCGTGAATATTCGGGTAACAAGCACAATCAAGTAGACGATTATCCGTATGGTGGTGGTGCGGGAATGGTGTTAAAACCAGAGCCGATGTTTAGCGCTGTCGAGGCCATTACTGAAGGAAGAAATCCTCGTATCATTTTGATGTGTCCACAAGGTGAGCGTTTTACTCAAAAAA
This sequence comes from Lysinibacillus sp. NPDC056232, assembly GCF_042267565.1. Lineage (NCBI taxonomy): Bacteria > Bacillati > Bacillota > Bacilli > Caryophanales > Bacillaceae > Lysinibacillus > Lysinibacillus sp. NPDC056232. Next base: position 26,613 of record NZ_JBHJTF010000001.1, read on the forward strand.
AGGCAGAAGAGCTAGCGCAAGAACAAGAACTAGTATTTTTATGTGGTCATTATGAAGGCTATGATGAACGCATTCGTCAGCATCTTGTCACAGACGAGATTTCAATTGGAGATTTCGTCTTGACTGGTGGAGAGCTAGGGGCTATGACGGTTATAGATAGCGTTGTACGTCTTCTGCCGGGGGTTTTAGGACAAGAGGATTCCCACATACAGGATTCGTTCTCAACAGGTCTTTTAGAGCACCCACATTATACACGACCTGCTGAATTTCGCGGAATGAAAGTACCTGATATTTTACTATCGGGCAATCATGCAAAGATTGAGCAATGGCGTGAGGAAGAATCTTTTAAAAGAACATTCGAGCGTCGTCCAGATTTACTCGAGAATTATCCGTTAACAGATAAACAAAAATTGTATGTAGAAAAACTTAAAAACAATAATAAAGATGCTTGATTGCTATCTATATTTATGATAACATCTATTCTGTACTTCTATGTGGAGTACTGAATTACGGTGTTCCGCTGTGGCATAGATTGCGTGCAAGAGCATCTGTCTAAGGAGAGAAAACAATGTCAAACATTATTACAGAAATTACTAAAGATCAGCTTCGCACTGATCTACCAACTTTCCGTCCTGGTGATACTGTTAAGGTACACGTGAAAGTAGTAGAGGGTACTCGTGAACGTGTCCAAGTATACGAAGGTGTAGTAATTAAACGTCGTGGTGGCGGTATTAGCGAAACTTTCACAGTTCGTAAAATTTCTTATGGTGTAGGTGTTGAACGTACATTCCCTGTACACACACCAAAAATCGCTAACTTAGAAGTTGTACGTCGTGGTAAAGTACGTCGTGCTAAACTTTACTACCTACGTAACCTACGTGGTAAAGCTGCTCGTATTAAAGAAATTCGATAATTATGACTTAAAAGTGAGGGGCTTGTGCAACAAGCTCCTTTTCTTTTTGCTTGTCATCTTAAATAGCTATCAACTAAAATGAGGATAGACAAGGGGGCAATTCTCGATGGAAAAACAGGTTAAAGAAAAGAATGAACTATGGGAATGGACGAAGGCACTTCTAATTGCATTTGCGATTGCAGCGATTATTCGTTATTTTTTATTTACACCTATTGCAGTAGATGGAGAGTCCATGATGCCAACCCTTGAAGATGGCGACCGTATGATTGTGAATAAAATTGGTTATAAAATAGGTGAACCAAAACGCTTTGATATTGTTGTATTCCATGCTCCTGAAAAGAAGAACTATATTAAACGTGTTATTGGGCTACCGGGAGATACTTTGGAATATAAAAATGATCAATTATACATTAACGGTGAACCGATAGACGAGCCTTATTTAGATGCCTACAAATCAAAAATTACAGAAGGTACTTTAACAGAGGATTTTACGTTAAACGACATTGATGTAAATTTAAAAGATGGAATTCCAAAAGGTTATGTTTTCGTTATGGGAGATAATCGTCGATACAGTAAGGACAGTCGTCATATTGGACTTGTCGATCAGAAAGAGATTATTGGTAATACAAGTCTGATTTTCTGGCCGTTTAGTGATATTAAAATTGTAAAGTAATTCTTAAAAGGGAGGACAAACACTCCCTTTTTCTTTTAGTTTAGGAGGTATAGATATGGCTATACAATGGTTTCCAGGGCATATGGCAAAGGCCCGCAGAGAAGTAACAGAAAAATTAAAGCTCGTTGATATTATATTTGAATTAATAGATGCACGTTTGCCTCTATCTTCCCGAAATCCAATGATAGACGAAGTGATTAATCAAAAACCACGTCTTCTTATTTTAAATAAATCAGATATGGCGGATGAGCAGGAAACACGTAAATGGGTTGAATACTTTGCGCAAAGGGGTCATAAGGCAGTAGCCATCAATTCTCTTGAAGGCAAAGGATTACAACAGGTTACAAAGGCTGCTCAAGAAATATTAAAAGAAAAATTTGAGCGTATGAAGTCACGTGGGATGAAGCCAAGAGCCATTCGTGCAATGATTGTCGGAATTCCGAACGTAGGGAAATCGACGCTAATTAATCGCCTAGCAAAGAAAAATATAGCAAAAACAGGGAATACTCCAGGGGTAACTAAGGCTCAGCAATGGATAAAGGTTGCGAAGGAGCTTGAATTACTCGATACGCCAGGTATTTTATGGCCGAAATTTGAAGATCAAGAAGTAGGCTATAAATTAGCCTTAACAGGTGCCATAAAGGATACTATAACGAATATGGAGGATTTAGCCGTATATGGCCTACGCTTTTTATCCGTTCATTATCCGGCAAGAATGGAAGAACGCTATGGCTTCCAGTTTATACATGAAGATTTAGTTGAAACCTTTGATCATATTGGGAAACTTCGACGTGTTTTTGGTCCTGGAGGAGAAATTGATTATGATCAAGTAGCTCAACTAATTGTTCGAGATATTCGAGGATTACAATTAGGTAAACTAACATTTGACTTTGTTAACGAACAGCTTGAAAAGGAAGCACAGCAGTAATAAGAAAAAAACTGTCATACTCACTTGAGAAGGTTGTGAGCATGGCAGTTTTTCTTTTAGGAATACTTCTTCTTGCCGATAAATGATATAGAGCGAGAAATTTATTAGATTGTATAGTTGTCTATTGAAAAAAGGAATACATATTTTACGAGACGGTCCTCTATTCACTAAGACAAAAACTGATCGGCTTCGTCAATAATTTGAGTAGAATGCTCAAAAGCAATTAGCAAAGATATATTAGAACGCAAACATTGGCTACGAACTGTTGATGTAGAACCAAAAGGGAGTAAGTAATATGAAAACAATTAAAGAGATTACAGCAGCATTGAAAGAAGCGGAGGAATGGCAGGAATGGATGACCACTGTAGCAACCGACGAACGAGCGGGAGTGCAAAAAGCTTGGCAAAGTTGGGAAAAGCGTCAAGAGAAAAAACAACAACTAGTAAAGGAACATCAAGCGAAAGTCGATTTTGACCGAAGCTATGGAGGGATAGGGGCACTCATTGCAGGGATAGATGAAGCAGGGCGTGGACCGTTAGCAGGGCCAGTAGTAACAGCAGCTGTTATTTTACCTGCAAACTGTGAAGCGCTAGTCGGATTAAATGATTCAAAGCAATTATCAAAAGATAAACGCAATGCTTATGCTGCTTTAGTAAAAGAGCATGCATTATGTTATTTTATCCATTTCCAATCAGCGCAACAAATCGATGAATTAAATATTTACGAAGCGACGAAGCAATCGATGAAGACAAGTGTAGAATCGTTATCTATGAAACCTGATTATGTACTAGTAGATGCTATGACGCTGCCAATCTCTATTCCACAGGATTCAATCATTAAAGGGGACGCGAAAAGCCTTGCTATTGCAGCAGCATCGATATTGGCTAAAACGGCTCGAGATGATTATATGGATCAATTGGATGAGGAATTCCCTATGTATGGTTTTGCTCAGCATGCGGGATATGGAACAAAGCAGCATTTAATAGCACTTGAAGAACACGGTCCGACTATTCATCATCGCAAATCATTTGAGCCGATAAAGTCAATGCTTTAACTTGTTTCAGCAATTGTTTTATGTAGCGAAAGCAAAGCGGCAGCTACAAATGTTTTATGTAGCGAAAGCAAAACGAAAGCTACAATTGTTTTATGTAGCGAAAGCAAAACGAAAGCTACAATTGTTTTATGTAGCGAAAGCAAAGCGGCAGCTACAAATATTTATTGTGCAAACATCCGCTGAAATAAGTTAATGCTCCGGCGGATGTCATTTTGAAAACATAATAGCATACAAAAAATAAAAGGCACATCACCAAAAGTTAGGAATGATATTTGCTAAAACGATCATGTGCATAAGTTGATTGGAGCGGAGACTGGGCGACTCCTTGGGGCTCATCGGACGCCCCCTAGGAAAGCGTCCAGTCGGAGCGGAAATCAACCCCATGCTATAGCGATGAGCCAAAAAAAATGGAAGCAATTACGCCGAGGAGTAATTGATGAAAGGAGTACGTATATGACAGCCACATCTTTTAATCCGATTCAAATGCAACAAGCTGCCTTAACCTCAGCTAATCAGCCACTTACTTTAAAACAAGGACAAGTATTTCAAGGAACAATCAAACAATTATATCCAGACCAAATGGCAGAAATACAGGTTGGTCAACAAAAGTTTATTGCTAAACTCGAAGTGCCACTAAAAGCAGGTGATGCTCATTTCTTTCAAGTAACCGGTACAAGCCCACAAACAGAACTAAAAGTTGTTACGGGTCCTATGGAGCAAACGGCTACCCAAAGTCAACAAATTAATCAGTTACTTGAATCAATGAATTTGCCTAAAACAGCTGAAACACAGCAGCTTCTAGCTCATTTTATGAAAGCGCAGCTACCGATTTCAAAAGAGCAACTGATGCAGGCAGAAATGTGGTTAAAAGCATTACCAGAGGGCGTAACTAAAATGGATGCCCTGCAAGCCATTCAAAAAATGGTGGAGTTTAAAATGCCAATGACAAATGATGTTTTTCAAGCTCTTATTAGTGGACAAAAAACTGCCGGCATGATTTCTATAATGGAAAACTTTACACAGCTTTTAACGAAGGATATAGCTTTACCAGAAAATCTTAAACAAAATCTAATGCAACAAGTGCAGGCAATTGCAAAGCCTTTTGAAGTAGAAACAGGTAGTTTAGTACTGGCCAAGTCTATACAAATATTAACGAATAATGCGGCTTCTATGAGTGAAAAGATTCAAGCTATGAATAGCTTAAAAGAGGCAGGGATACTACCTCAAGAGGCTACTTTGCAAAATTGGTCCAGCCTTAGCGATGTAAAGTCTATACAGTCAAATCAGTTTCAACAGGCTGGAGAAGTTATTCAAACAATTTTATCGACAAAATCTGACAATATCAATCATCTTATTAATCAGCTTAAATCATGGACAGCGAATCAAAGCTTGTTAACAGATGAACAAAAGCAATCATTAAATCAACTTATCGAACGATTTAATCAGCTGCCAGCAACTAAACAAACGCTAGAAATTTTTGCAAAACAGATGCAAGAACAACTTCTAAAAGCATTTGCAGAAAATTCTTCGGAGCGACTATTTACACAAGATGCCAATGCTCTTTCAGTGAAGGACCATTTATTATCCCTTCTAAAGCATGAGGCTACTACTCCGCTACAAAATGAAGCATTCATGCGGAATCTAATGAAAAATAGTGTTGAATCTCCCCAATCAATGATTCAGCAAATTGTTACGCAAGCAGATGCCCATGTACAAAATTCTATGGATAGTAAAGCAATGGAACATGCGCTTAAAACGGTATTAAAAAATCTAGGAGTTAGCTATGAAGCGACACTTAGTAATAAGTCAGCGGATTTACAGCAGATTGCACATCAATTAAAACCTCAGCTTCATACATTATTGCAGGAAACAAATATTACTCCGCAACTGAAGGAAGCTGCCGAAATGTTAATGGCACGTATGAACGGCATGCAACTAGCATCAGGGGAGAATGGCCATCAGCATCAACTTATAATGCAAGTGCCATTAGAATTCTTCGGCAAGAAAATGGATGCAACACTACAATGGAATGGACGCATGAAGGAAGATGGTAAAATTGATGCCAATTACGCCCGTATATTATTTTATTTACAAATGGAATCAATGCAAGAAACGGTAATTGATATGCAAGTTCAAAACCGTGTCGTTTCTGTGACAGTATTTAATGAAAATAATGATATTATTCCGCTTGCAGAACCACTAAAAGCAGCGTTAAAAGTAGGCCTAGCTGAAAAAGAGTATCAACTTTCAGGTGTTTTTATAAAGCAATTTGAAAAAGCCCAACCTGAAAAAACCCCTGTAGTAGAACAGGAGGAGGAACATAGTGGGGTGGATTTCCGCGTATGAGTGAAGAAAAAATTACTCGAAAAGAGGCTATCGCTCTCACGTATAAGTTAGGACGTTTTGATAGTCCGACAGTGGTGGCAAAAGGGAAAGGGAAAATAGCAGAAAATATATTAGCACGCGCAAATGAGCACGATGTCCCGATTTATGAGGATCCGAACCTAGTTCAATTACTTGGACAATTAGATTTAAATGAGTCAATTCCAGAAGAATTGTATGAAGCTGTTGCCGAGGTTTTTGCGTTTATTTATCGATTAGACCAACAATATGCACAAAAATATAGAAAAGATAGAGAATTCTGATTTTCATAAAACTCTGTTTTAGTACACGAAACAGAATAAAGTGTCATATTAATAGATAAAAAATGAATAAAAGACAAGGTGTAGACTTTATCAGAATCTTTCGTTAGAATAGATTATGTTAGTAAAACAATTTTATGCAAATGTTTGATGGGAGGATGTATTATGAATATCCATGAATATCAAGGGAAAGAGATTCTAAGAAAATATGGTGTAGCTGTACCAAACGGAAAAGTTGCTTTTTCCCCTGATGAAGCTGTGAAAGTAGCGAAGGAACTTGGCTCTAATGTGACAGTAGTCAAGGCGCAAATACATGCAGGTGGACGCGGAAAAGCGGGTGGCGTAAAAATCGCTAAAAACCTTGACGAGGTGCGTACATATGCAAAAGAATTACTAGGTAAAATTTTAGTAACTCATCAAACAGGTCCTGAAGGAAAAGAAATAAAACGCTTATATATTGAAGAGGGTTCTGATATTCAAAAAGAATACTATTTAAGTTTAGTATTAGACCGCGCAACATCCCGTGTAACAGTGATGGGATCAGAAGAGGGCGGCATGGATATTGAGGAAGTAGCGGAATCACATCCAGAAAAAATCTTCAAAGAAGTTGTGGATCCTGTTGTGGGATTAACAGGTTTCCAGGCACGTCGCATGGCGTTCAATATGAATATTCCAGCTAACCTAGTAGGGAAAGCTGTTAAATTAATGTTAGGCCTATATCAAGCGTTTATCGACAAAGATGCTTCTATTGTAGAAATTAATCCACTTGTTATAACTGGACAAGGAGAAGTTTTGGCATTAGATGCTAAATTTAATTTCGATGCAAATGCGTTGTATCGTCATAAAGATATTGTCGAACTACGTGATTTTGATGAAGAAGATCCAAAGGAAATCGAAGCATCAAAATATGACCTTAGTTATATTTCATTAGATGGCAACATTGGCTGTATGGTTAATGGAGCAGGTCTAGCAATGGCTACAATGGACACAATTAGTTATTATGGCGGAAGTCCTGCTAACTTCCTAGATGTAGGTGGCGGTGCGACAGCTGAAAAAGTAACAGAAGCTTTCAAAATCATCCTTTCTGATTCACATGTAAAAGGCATCTTTGTAAACATTTTTGGCGGAATTATGAAATGTGACATTATCGCTGAGGGTGTTGTAGCAGCTGCCAAAGAACTTGGTTTAGCTGTGCCGTTAGTTGTACGTTTAGAAGGTACAAATGTAGAACTTGGAAAAGAGATTTTAAATGCATCTGGTTTAAACATCGTTGCAGCGGATTCAATGGCTGACGGTGCACAAAAAATTGTGGGACTAGTAGGCTAAGGAAGGCAGGGAGAACAATGGCTGTATTTATTGATAAAGATACGAAGGTAATTGTACAAGGGATTACAGGCGAAACAGCGCTTTTCCATACGAAGCAAATGCTTGAGTATGGTACTAAAATTGTAGCTGGTGTAACACCAGGTAAAGGTGGTCTTGAAATCGAAGGAGTGCCTGTATTTAACACTGTAGCGGAAGCTGTGGCTGCAACAGGTGCGACAACTTCAGTTATTTATGTACCTGCTCCATTCGCGGCAGATGCTATTTTAGAGGCTGTTGATGCTGAATTAGAATTAACTATCTGTATAACTGAGCATATTCCTGTACTTGATATGGTTAAGGTTAAACGTTATATGGAAGGTAAAAAGACACGTCTAGTAGGTCCAAACTGTCCAGGTGTTATTACGGCAGATGAATGTAAGATTGGTATTATGCCTGGTTATATCCATACGAAAGGGCATGTAGGAGTTGTATCTCGTTCTGGTACATTAACATATGAAGCCGTACACCAATTAACACAAGCTGGTATAGGTCAAACTACTGCTGTAGGTATCGGTGGAGACCCTGTCAATGGTACAAACTTTATCGATGTTTTGGAAGCGTTTAACAACGATCCAGAAACATATGCAGTTGTGATGATTGGGGAAATTGGGGGTACAGCTGAAGAAGAAGCAGCTGAATGGATTAAAGCGAATATGACAAAACCTGTCGTTGGCTTTATCGGTGGACAAACTGCTCCTCCAGGTAAACGTATGGGTCACGCTGGTGCTATTATCTCAGGTGGTAAAGGAACGGCGGCAGAGAAAATTAAGGCCATGAATGTTGCTGGGATTGAAGTAGCGGAAACGCCATCTGTCATTGGTGAAACGCTTATTAAAGTAATTAAAGAAAAAGGGCTATACGAAAAGTGTAAAACCCATTAAAATGGAAGATGTAGCACATTGTGGCTACATCTTTTTCTTTAACTTATTTCAGCGGGTGTTTGGACACCCGCTGAAATAGAGGAACTCAGTCTAAGAACGCCACGTCCTGTGGCAATGAGTGACCAACATCGTGTTGGCCCAAAGCCTCCGGCGGATGTCATGGAATCAGAAAGGAGTGCTTAGGGGATGTTAGCCTAAAATCATCGCATCCATGCGATAACGGCTAACTGACCTGCGTCGGTAAAAGCGCCACGTCCTGTGGCATTACCGAAATGACCGACCTCGTGTCGGCCCTCGTGCAGGCCTAAGCACAAAGCAGATTCCAGACGCAATTATGCCGAGGCAAAATTTATTTAGACACGGCTTTACTATGCTTTTAATGGAAATGTGTCAAAAGATGAAATTTCTAACTCCTACTTACTTTTAAAAGGACCTTTCCTAAAAAAGCTGTGTCATTAAAAATGCGGTCATTTAATTTCTTCTATATAAAAGGAGGCTTTTAAATGATTTTTTCAGTCGATACGCAGAGATTGCTAGCTTTACATTATTTATACCCATTACCACTTCAAAAACTTCAGCAATTATTGTCCCCGGTGGATATACTAAGTAATTTTGAAGAAGCGCCCCCCTACGAGATTGCGAAGGCACTGCAAATATCATCTCAAAAAGCATTGGAAATATCCCAGAGTTTTCGACAGATTATGACATTTTCGTTTAGGGAAGCTTATGAACGGGCCAATATTTCCCCAATACCTTTTCATCATCCTTTTTACCCGGCGCAATTATTTGAAATATCCAGTCCACCTACTGTATTGTATGTGAAAGGTCGGTATTCTCTATTGACGAAAGAAAAACAAGTAGCCATTATAGGTTCTAGAAAGGCTACAGCATATACAAAAACTGCGATGGATATAATTGTCCCACCTCTTGTTGAACACGGATATACAGTTGTAAGTGGGCTTGCAAGAGGGGCAGATACGATAGCTCATGAGACAACCATAAAAGTTGGTGGTTCCACAATTGCAGTGCTTGGTCACGGGTTTAATTATATATACCCTAAGGAAAATCAGTCTCTCGCTGAGCATATGGCGGAGCATCAATTACTTGTCACAGAGTATCCCCCATATATGAAGCCTGAGAAATGGCATTTTCCAATGCGTAACCGAATCATTAGTGGATTGTCCAAAGCTTTAGTTGTAACTGAAGCGGCATTAAGAAGTGGAACGCTTATTACAACGGACTATGCATTAGAGCAAGGAAAAGATGTATTTGTTGTACCGGGTCCAATTAATGCGGAGCAATCAAAAGGTACAAATAAACTACTATTAGAAGGAGCTATTCCAGTGTGTAATGGTCACGAAATCGTTGAAACACTTACGCTCTTTTCTAACAAAAATTGAAAAAAAGTTGCATTATCTTAAAATCTGTTATACATTTTGCAACAGGTAACTTAAAAAAATTAGCAATAGACCTCGCTAAGGGGGAGACATAGATGGCGGATTATTTAGTGATTGTAGAATCACCAGCAAAAGCAAAAACAATTGAACGATATTTAGGGAAAAAATATAAAGTGAAAGCGTCAGTCGGGCATGTTCGTGATCTACCACGTAGCCAAATGGGCGTTAGTCCTGAAAATAATTATGAACCTAAATATATTACTATACGTGGTAAAGGGCCTGTTTTACAGGACTTAAAGTCTGCGGCTAAAAAAGTGAAGAAAGTCTTTCTAGCGGCCGATCCAGACCGCGAGGGAGAAGCGATTGCTTGGCACCTTGCGACTGCGTTAAATATTGATATTCATTCAGATTGTCGTGTCGTTTTTAATGAAATTACAAAAGATGCGATTGTAGAATCCTTTAAAAATCCACGTCCTATTAATATGGATTTAGTAGATGCACAGCAAACACGTCGAATATTGGACAGACTTGTGGGTTATAACATTAGTCCGATTCTTTGGAAAAAGGTTAAAAAGGGATTATCGGCAGGACGAGTACAATCTGTAGCTCTACGCATGATTATTGATCGTGAAAATGAAATTAAAAACTTCCAACCGGAAGAATATTGGACTATAGAAGGTTCTTTTGAAAAAGGTAAGAAAACGTTCGATGCCCTTTATTACGGTGATGGCAAAGAAAAAATTAAATTAACAAATGAAGAACAAGTAAAATCTATTTTAAAAAATGTTAAAGGTACAAGTTTTGAAGTTATCAATGTATCTAAAAAAGAACGAAAACGAAATGCAGCACCTGCTTTTACAACATCTTCTTTACAGCAAGAGGCAGCACGTAAGTTGAATTTCCGTGCAAAGAAAACGATGATGCTTGCGCAACAATTATATGAAGGTATTGATGTTGGTAAAAAAGAGGGGACAGTCGGTTTAATTACTTATATGCGTACCGATTCTACTCGTATTTCGGATACAGCAAAAACAGAGGTTGTTGCATACATTGAATCCAAATACGGCAAAGAATTCATCTCCACAGAATCGAAGCCGGCTAAAAAAGCATCAAATGCACAAGATGCCCATGAGGCTATTCGTCCAACTAGCACGATGCGAACTCCGGAAGAATTAAAGGCAGTGCTTAGTCGCGACCAATTGCGCTTATATCGTTTAATTTGGGAACGCTTTATTGCAAGTCAGATGGCGCCGGCCATACTTGATACAGTTGCTGTTGATCTACAAAATAGTGATGTTTTATTCCGTGCAAACGGCTCGCAAGTTAAATTTGCTGGTTTCATGAAGCTTTATATTGAGGGTACAGATGATCAAACAGAAGAGACAAACAAGCTTCTACCTGAAATGGAAGTTGGCGATCAAGTAAAATCTCTTGAAATCGAGCCAAAGCAACATTTCACACAGCCACCACCACGTTATTCAGAGGCGCGTCTTGTAAAAACAATGGAAGAGTTAGGTATAGGGCGCCCGTCCACATATGCACCGACCCTTGATACAATTCAGCGCCGTGGCTATGTCGTATTAGATGCAAAACGATTTATGCCTACAGAGCTAGGAGAAATCGTGCACCAACTCGTACTAGAGTTTTTCCCTGATATCATAAATATCGAATTCACAGCACAAATGGAGCAAGATTTGGACCATATTGAAGAAGGCGATCGTCAGTGGAAAGAAGTTGTACATGAGTTTTATAAGGATTTTGAGGTCCATGTAAAATATGCAGATGAGGCTATGGAAAAGGTTGTTATAAAAGATGAACCGGCTGGCGAGGATTGTGAGCTTTGTGGATCTCCAATGGTCTTTAAGCTTGGACGTTATGGGAAATTTATGGCTTGTTCAAACTTCCCAGATTGCCGCAATACAAAAGCGATTATGAAACCTATTGGCGTAAAATGTCCTTCTTGTGAAACAGGCGAAATTGTAGAACGAAAGAGTAAAACAAAGCGTTTATTCTATGGCTGCAATCAGTACCCTGAGTGTGAATTTGTTTCATGGGACAAGCCAATTAGTAGACCGTGTCCGAAATGTAGTGCATTATTAGTAGAGAAAAAAATTAAAAAAGGTGTGCAAATTCAGTGTACGAAATGTGACTATGAAGAGACACCTACTCAATGATAGAAAGATGGTAAGAACATGACTGAACAAGTAGTAAATGTAATAGGTGCAGGTCTTGCAGGCAGTGAGGCTGCTTGGCAAATTGCTCAACGTGGTGTGAAAGTTAAACTTTATGAAATGCGTCCAGTAAAGCAAACACCAGCTCACCATACTGATAAATTTGCAGAGCTTGTTTGTTCGAACTCACTACGTGCAAATGGATTAACGAATGCCGTAGGTGTGATTAAAGAAGAAATGCGTATGTTAGATTCTGTTATTATGAAGGCAGCCGATGCATGTTCAGTACCAGCAGGCGGTGCATTAGCAGTAGATCGACATGAATTTGCAGGCTATGTGACAGAAGCAGTGAAAAATCATCCTCTTGTGGAAGTCGTTCATGAAGAAGTCACTGAAATTCCGGAAGGCATTACTGTTATTGCCACAGGACCACTAACATCGAAAGCTTTAGCTGAAAAAATTCAGGGTTTAACTGGTTTAGATTATCTATATTTCTATGATGCAGCAGCACCAATTATTGAAAAAGATAGCATCGATATGGAAAAGGTTTATTTAAAATCTCGTTACGATAAAGGGGAAGCAGCTTATTTAAACTGTCCTATGACAAAGGAAGAATTTGATCGTTTCCGTCAAGCGTTAATCGAGGCAGAGGTTGTGCCATTAAAAGAATTTGAAAAGGAAATTTACTTTGAAGGCTGTATGCCTATCGAAGTAATGGCTGCTCGCGGTGAGAAAACAATGTTATTTGGACCGATGAAGCCAGTAGGTTTAGAAGATCCAAAAACAGGGAAACGACCTTATGCGGTTGTCCAATTACGTCAAGATGATGCAGCGGGAACTCTTTACAATATCGTTGGCTTCCAAACACATTTAAAATGGGGACCACAGAAGGAAGTACTACAATTAATTCCGGGATTAGAGAATGTTGAAATCGTTCGTTATGGGGTAATGCATAGAAATACATTCATTAATTCGCCAAAGGTTCTAGAGAAAACTTATCAGCTTCGCGAGCAAAAAAATATTTTCTTTGCTGGTCAAATGACAGGTGTCGAAGGATATGTTGAATCTGCAGGTAGTGGATTAATTGCCGGTATTAATGCAGCTCGATTAGCATTAGGACAAGAGCAAATTATCTTCCCATTTGAAACGGCTTTAGGCAGTATGGCGCGTTATATAACAGAAGCACAATCGAAAAACTTCCAGCCGATGAACGTTAACTTCGGAATTTTTCCTGAATTACCACCAGGACGTCGTTCAAAGCCAGAGCGTGCAGAGATGCATGCTACACGCGCAATAAGCACAATTCGTAATTTTGTGAATTCACAAACAATTTGATTGCAAAAAGCCTCTAAAAGTTGATATACTCTTAGAGGCTTTTTCTTTTTTGTAGCAAAATTGCTAATTTACACGTATTTTATTATTTTGTATGGAGAATTTCTCAAAATATAAGCATTTCCACTTGCCATATGATGAAGATAGGTATAGTGTCAGTATGTATGTTTATCTTCATTAACGATACCCAATGTGACAAACAAAAGAGGATAAATGAAATTGTGCATTCTTTAATAGCAAGGTGTAAGTATTTGGGCTCATCACTAAACGTTGGGGATGACATTAAAACGTATGCTTTGTATAAAGTTGGTTGGAGTGAGACTGGACGCCCTCAGGAAAGCGCCTAGTCGGAACAGAAACCACCCACGTTATGGTGATGACCCATAATTTGAGAAGGTTATCAATAATTCATTGGTGGTGAATCTTTCCATGTTAGTTTCGTCCCAAGATGCACTTGAACAGTTTATGCTTTATATCCAAATTGAAAAAAACTTCTCTGTTCATACAGTGCGAGAATATGAATCGGACCTACTAGATTTTTTAGCGTTTTTGCAAGCGGAGGGCGTAAATGATTTAGCTAGTGTTGAGTATATACATGCACGTCTTTATGTAACGAAGTTGTACGATGAAAAGAGAGCAAGATCATCTGTATCAAGGAAAATCTCCTCAATACGCTCCTTCTTTCGCTTTCTAAATAAACAGTACGGATTAGATGATGGGGCATTTCGATCACTTTATCATCCAAAAAAAGAATCACGTTTACCTAGTTTTTTCTATGAAGAAGAATTGAAGCAGCTATTTGATGCGAATGTCGGCGATGATTTGAAATCATTAAGAAATATGGCTATATTGGAGCTGTTATATGCGACAGGTATTCGTGTAAGTGAGCTCACCTCAATTCAAGTAGAAGATGTTGATTTCCATTATTCGATTATTAGGGTAATGGGAAAAGGGCGAAAAGAACGTATTATTCCATTCGGGCAATTTGCGAGTTTAGCTATGCAGGATTACATAGAACAAACTCGTCCGCGATTGATGAAAAACACAAGTCATCAGCAATTGTTTGTCAACATGCGCGGTGGGGAACTTACTCCACGAGGTGTACGTCATATTTTAACAGAAATGATTGATAAGGCCTCACTCCATACGAAAATATATCCACATATGCTTCGCCATACTTTTGCCACACATTTATTGAATAATGGCGCAGATTTACGTACGGTGCAGGAGTTATTAGGCCATGCTCATTTAACTTCTACACAAGTTTACACTCATGTAACAAAAGAGCATCTACGTCAAACATATATGAATGCTCATCCAAGGGCATAATAAGCTAAGGAGGAAGGCAAATGGGACAAATTCATGCGACAACGATATTTGCGGTTCATCATAACGGGGGTTGCGCAATGGCAGGTGATGGTCAAGTGACTCTAGGGAATGCGGTTGTTATGAAGGGTTCAGCAAGGAAGGTCAGACGTCTGTTTAATGGGCAGGTGCTTGCCGGATTTGCAGGATCCGTTGCCGATGCTTTTACACTTTTTGAAATGTTTGAAGGAAAGTTAAATGAATACAATGGCAACTTACAACGTGCAGCAGTAGAAGTTGCTAAGCAATGGCGCGGAGATAAAATGCTTCGTCAATTAGAGGCCATGCTACTTGTAATGGATAAAAGTACACTCCTTCTTGTTTCGGGTACGGGAGAAGTAATTGAACCGGATGATGGAATTTTGGCAATTGGTTCAGGGGGTAACTATGCATTATCAGCAGGTCGTGCCCTGAAAAAATATGCAGGTGATACAATGTCTGCTCGCGAAATTGCAGAAGCGGCATTAGAAACCGCTGCTGGAATCTGTGTGTTTACGAATCATAATATTATCGTGGAGGCGCTTAACTAATGACAAAAAATAATTTAACGCCAAGACAAATTACTGAGCATTTGGATCGTTATATCGTTGGACAAAATGAAGCGAAGCGAGCGGTAGCTATTGCACTACGTAATCGATATCGTCGCTCACTGTTAAGTGATGAGATGAAGGCTGAAGTAATTCCGAAAAATATTTTGATGATTGGACCTACAGGTGTCGGAAAAACAGAAATTGCACGAAGAATTGCAAAGCTAACTGGTGCACCATTTGTGAAAGTGGAAGCAACAAAGTTTACAGAAGTAGGATATGTTGGACGTGACGTAGAGTCAATGGTACGTGATGTAGTAGAAGCTTCTCATCGCCTTGTAAAAGAAGAAATGATGGAGTCTGTGAAAGACCAAGCAGAAGAATTAGCAAATGAAGCTATCGTTAAGTTGTTGGTTCCCTCATTACGAAAAAAACAGTCCATGCAAAATCCGTTTGAAATGTTATTTGGTGGGAAAGAACAGCAAGCCAATGATGATTCTTCTTCTGAAGAAACTGAAGTGCGCTCCAAACGTGCGCAAATCGCTATCGATTTACGTAATGGTAAATTAGAAAATGAATGGGTTACAGTTGAAGTAACTGAACAAAATCCTTCTATTTTTGATGCGTTACAAGGAACGGGTATGGATATGTCTGCAAACAGTGGCATGCAGGATATGCTATCTAGTTTAATGCCTAAAAAGCAGAAAAAACGTCGTCTACAAGTGAAAGACGCACGTCGTATTTTAACAATCGAGGAAGCAAATAAGCTCATAGATGCAGACGAAGTTGCACAAGAAGCCATTTCAAGAGCTGAACAATCAGGTATTATTTTTATTGATGAAATTGATAAAGTCGCTAGTAAGGATGGTAACTCCTCTGCGAATGTATCTCGTGAAGGTGTGCAACGTGATATTCTGCCAATTGTTGAAGGTTCTACTGTAACGACAAAGTACGGTGCTGTAAAAACTGACTTTATGCTTTTCATTGCTGCTGGAGCATTTCATATGTCGAAGCCATCAGATTTAATTCCTGAATTGCAAGGTCGATTCCCGATTCGAGTGGAGCTTGAAAAATTAACGAAACAAGATTTTGTCCGTATTTTGCAAGAGCCGGATCAATCACTTATTTTGCAATACAAGGCATTATTAGAAACTGAGGGCGTGGAAATAAACTTTACGGAAGACGCGATTGAACGAATTGCGGAAATTGCAACTGAGGTCAATCAGGAGACTGATAATATTGGAGCTCGACGTTTGCACACAATTTTAGAACGCTTATTAGAAGAATTATCGTTTGAAGCTGCTGAAATTGCACCTGCAAATATTCCAATCACAGCTGCATATGTAGATCAAAAACTTGCGGGTATAGTAAAAAACAAAGATTTGTCACAGTTTATATTGTAAGATAAGGCTGAATAGTTTCAATCAGTTGAAAAAACATTTAGAATATTAGGAAAATACTCTTCGGATTATTTATAGGAGGAACATATAATGAATTTATTAGAAAAAACGCGTAAAATTAACTCGATGCTCCAAGCATCTGCTGGTAAACCGGTAAACTTTAAAGAAATGGCAGATACATTAGGGGATATTATCGACAGTAATGTTTATATTGTAAGCCGTAAAGGAAAGCTTTTAGGCATTTCAATTCACCAACAAATTGAAAACGAACGTATGAAAAAGATGTTCGAAGAGCGTCAATTCCCAGAAGAATATACACATAGCTTGTTTACAATTTCTGAAACATCTTCAAACCTAGATATTCATGACGAGCATACTGCTTTCCCAATTGAAAACAAAGAGCTATTCCAAAATGCATTAACAACGATTGTACCGATTGTTGGTGGTGGTGAGCGTCTTGGTACATTAATTCTTGCTCGCTTATCTTCACAATTTGAGGATGATGATTTAATTTTAGCTGAGTATGGTGCAACGGTAGTTGGTATGGAAATTTTACGTGAGAAATCTGAGGAAATTGAAGAGGAAGCTCGTAGCAAAGCTGTTGTACAAATGGCAATCAATTCTCTTTCATATAGTGAGTTAGAGGCTATTGAACATATCTTTGAAGAGCTTGACGGCCATGAAGGCTTACTTGTTGCTTCAAAAATTGCAGACCGAGTTGGCATTACACGTTCAGTAATCGTAAACGCATTACGTAAACTAGAATCTGCAGGTGTGATCGAATCTCGTTCTCTAGGTATGAAAGGTACTTACATTAAAGTACTAAACGATAAATTCTTAAATGCATTAGCTGAAATTAAAATGAAATAAATAATAAAGCGTCCTATTGGGACGGTCTAAGGCATCTGGAATTCCAGATGCCTTTTATAGTGTAGAAAAACAAAATGGCTAAGGAAATCTTTGTGAATGTTGTGGTTTTCATATTTCCGTTCCAGGCTGCTTACTTTCTTATGACGAATGTCGATCATTTCCTCCGCTTCTCTACGTTAGCATTGTGTATTCGACATATGACCTTTGTGGCTGTCGCTATACCTTTTCTTACGTAAAACTCCCTGGAAAGCACTCATGGCATGAAAATCATCCCCTTGTTTTGTGAAGGGTCATACTTTATTTAACTTCTTTCGGCGGGTGGCCAAACACCCGCTGAAACAGAGGAACCTAGGCTAAGAATTCACATCCTGTGAAAACGCCTGAGTGACCAACATCGTGCTGTTGTTGCTGTCGCTACGTTAGCACTGCGCTTTCGCACAGAAAACATTTGTTGCTGTCGCTACGTTACACTACGCTTTCGCACAGAAAACATTTGTTGCTGTCGCTACGTTACACTACGCTTT
>NZ_JBHJTF010000001.1:44753-44832 GCF_042267565.1 Lysinibacillus sp. NPDC056232
ACGTTACACTACGCTTTCGCACAGAAAACATTTGTTGCTGTCGCTACGTTACACTACGCTTTCGCACAGAAAACATTTG
>NZ_JBHJTF010000001.1:44931-295926 GCF_042267565.1 Lysinibacillus sp. NPDC056232
GTTGCTGTCGCTACGTTAGCACTGCGCTTTCGCACAGAAAACATTTGTTGCTGTCGCTACGTTAGCACTGCGCTTTCGCACAGAAAACATTTGTTGCTGTCGCTACGTTAGCACTGCGCTTTCGCACAGAAAACATTTGTTGGCCCAAAGCCTTCGGACGCAATTATGCCGGGTATAATTGATTGTGAAACATAAAATGACACATAAATTTCATTGGAAATAAGAAGGCATCTGGAATAATCTTATTCAGATGCCTTTTTGAACTTTTTCGTAATTCGACGAAATTTGCGATTGGTTAACATTGCTTCAAATTAAGTCGAACTATGGTTTAGTACTAAATAGGGGGGAGGAATCATCTATATTTTAATCCTTTTTCTCATTTTCTATAGGTAAGTTTTCAACCCTCTTAGATTCTAATATCGTTGCTTTATCCCTAAGTTTGACTTTTCGTATAGGCACTACTTTTTGCATAAGTAAAAAAAATAAATGCTCCAATTGTTACCTGTAAGACAGTATAGAATCACTATTCAGAATTTTATGGAATATTATAGACTTAGATTTGAATAGTAAAAAGGAACTCTAATTTAGACATTGTGTCTACCGTTATTTTGTAATAAAATGGAAGAAAACAGATCCCAAAACCGTAAACACTGTCAAAGTAGTGTAAAATGACTAGTAGCGAGTTGTGTTGTGTGAAGCTAGTAAAATCAAGGGATACGGAAGTATTGTCCTGGTTATTTATGAATAAAAATAGGGCATTTATACTATTAGAAAGTGACAAAAGACAATAGACACTACGTATCATCTTAATTACAATTGTATTATTGGATAAAATAAGAAGTACATAAATGAGGTGAGTTTTTTGGATATGTTTGGAGGGACTATTAGTAGCCTGGAAAATGGACTTTCCTATGCAACTTTAAATCATAAAACGATCGCTAATAACATTGCGAATGTCGATACACCGAACTATAAGGCGAAAAGTGTAAGTTTTAAAGATATGTTGGAGAAAGAACAACAAATATCAATTTCGGCATATCGTACTGATAATAGACATTATGATTTCGAGATTCGACAATCAACACCTGGTGTGAATAATATGAATGGCTTACGTTATCGAAATAATGGTAATGCCGTAGATATGGATGCTGAACAAGCAAAACTTGCGGAAAATCAAATTTATTACAACGCATTAATTGAACGTATGAACGGTAAGTTAAATACTCTAAATACGGTTATTAAAGGAGGTAAGTAATAGATGTCTATTTTTCATGGGATGAATACCACTGCCTCAGCTTTAACAGCACAGCGTTTGCGAATGGATGTCATTTCTTCAAATATGGCAAACACGGATACAACGCGTGCTAGACAAGTGAATGGGGAGTGGGAACCGTACCGTCGAAAGTCTGTGACGTTTACAGCGCAAGAGGGACAGTTTTCAAAGTTCTTTAATGCCGCACTTGGCAAAAACGCAAAAAGTGGTGTTGGCAACGGCGTAAAAGTTACACAAATAAAAGAAGATAGTGAAACACCTTTCAAACTTGTGTATGATCCAACTCATCCAGATGCAAATGCAGATGGCTATGTAAACATGCCGAATGTAGATCCATTAAAAGAAATGGTAGATTTAATGTCAGCTACTCGTTCCTACGAGGCAAACGTAACTGTATTGAATGCAAATAAATCCATGCTGACAAAGGCTTTAGAGATTGGAAGATAAATAAGAGGAAAGGAAGATACATAATGACAATTTCGTCCGTTGCACAAATGACACCTACGCAGGTTGTAAATGAAACAAATAAACTCAATACGACACCTTATGAAGCACAACAGAGCTTTGCGAACTCTTTAAAAGAAGCAATTTCGAAAGTTAATGATCAACAAATTACTTCTGATAACCTTACTCAAAAGTTAATTAATGGTGGAGATGTAGAGTTGCACGAAGTGATGATTGCATCACAAAAGGCGAGCATTACATTAAATGCAACAATTGAAGTTCGCAATAAGGTGATTGAAGCTTACCAAGAAATAATGCGTATGAGTGTCTAACTTTATTTGAATAAGCACAATTGAAGTAAAGAATATATCCCATATTTTAAATGAATGATTGATGTGGAGGTTGGGTGTCTCCTTAGGGATCACGTTCACGTTACAGAAGGTGATAGCCTTGAAGTGAGACGATAGAAAAACGGAGGCAAAAAGCATCACGTTTTGTGATAATGCCTTCGTGACCAACATCCTGATTGCCCCAAATGGTTTATCGGACGCTCCTAGTCGAAACGGAAATCAACCCGATATGGTGATAATAATGATTGAATGTTATGGGATATCACTGTTTTCGCGAATTATTAGATGGATAGGTTGTTCACTATAACCGGAGGATTCATAATGAATGAACGATTGACGAAAATAAAAAACGACACCAGCCAATTTTGGACAAGTCGTAGTAAAAAACAAAAAATTGTAATGATTGGTTCAGTGGTAGGGGTTATAGCACTTGCTGCTGTTATTACACTTTTTGCTACAAAAATTACATATGTACCACTTTATAAGGATTTATCGACAAGAGAAATCGGACAAGTGAAGGAAGAGTTAGATACCAAAGGTGTAAAATATGAACTTGCACCGGGAGGGACATCGATTTTAGTACCTGAAGAACAAGTTGATTCATTGTTAGTACAGTTGGCATCGGACGGATATCCGCAAACAGGGTCGATTGATTACTCTTTTGCAAAGGGCTCTGGATTTGGTATGACGGATAATGAGTTTAATCTATTAAAAAAAGCAGCGACCGAAACAGAAGTTGCAAAGCTCATTAAAAATCTAGATGGTGTAAAAGATGCAAAGGTAATGATCAACGTTCCAGAAGAGGGAGTTTTCCTAAAGGATGTTAAAGAAGATGCGACAGCATCTATTGTTTTGAATACTGACTCTGGCTATAAATTTACAGAACAACAAATTACTACTATGTACAATCTAGTTGCCAAAAGTGTTCCGAATTTAAAGACGGACGATATTGTTATTTCTAACCAATTTTCTGAGTACTTTGATCTGCATGCTGCAACTACTGATGGAACTTCAACAACGACAGCTGAAGGTCAGTTACAAGCGAAGAAATTGGTTGAGCGCGATCTACAACGACAAGTTCAAAGTATGCTAGGTACGCTTATGGGACAAGACAAAGTAATTGTTTCTGTGACAACAGACATCGATTTCAAAAAAGAAAATCGTGAAGAAAACCTAGTTACACCGGTTGACGAAGAGAATATGGCAGGAATAGAAATTAGTGCACAACGTATTTCGGATCAATATTCTGGTACAGCTGCGGCTACTGGTACACCTGAAGCTGAAACGACAACAGATAACTTTACCACTTATAACGAAGGTACCATGGGTAACGGGGATTCCGAGCATACCGAAGAAACAATTAATTATGACGTAAACCGTATACGCAAAGAGATCCAAGAGGCACCATATAAAGTTCAAGATATAGGTATCCAAGTAATTGTTGAACCGCCAACAGCAACTGACGCAGCAACATTACCAGATGGGATTCGTGAGGACATCCAACAAATTTTAAGTACTATTGTGCGTACGACGATTTCGAAAGATGTAGCAGCTGAACTTACTCAAGATCAAATCGATGAAAAAGTAGCTGTTTCAGTGCATCCTTTAAATGGTAAAGCAACAGAGACGGCTAGCGAAAAATCTGTTATTCCATGGTGGGTTTGGGTAATCGGCGGCATATTACTCGCTGTCATCGTATTGCTTGCCTTCTTCATTGTCCGTTCTCGTAAACGTGCACAGGAAGAAGAAGAGCTTAGTATCCTAGATGAACAAGAAGAACTAATGATTGAAGATATAAATGAAGAAATTGAAACGGAAGCTACAATGCGTCGTAAGCAACTTGAAAAAATGGCAAAAGAAAAGCCAGACGATTTTGCGAAGTTACTGCGTAGTTGGATTGCGGAAGACTAACTAGGAGGTTCGGCTGTGTCCAAGAAAGATAAGGAATTAACAGGAAAACAAAAGGCCGCTCTCTTGTTAATTTCATTAGGGCCTGAGGTTTCAGCTTCTGTCTATAAACATTTAACAGAAGAAGAAATTGAACGTTTAACATTAGAAATTTCGAGCGTAAAAAAAGTAGAAGCAAATGTTAAAGAGGAAATTATTGAAGAATTCCACAATATCGCACTTGCGCAAGATTATATTACACAGGGTGGTATTGGGTACGCGAAGACAGTATTGGAGAAAGCACTTGGTGTAGAACAGGCGCAAACAATTATTAATCGTCTAACATCTTCTTTACAAGTGCGTCCCTTTGACTTTGCGCGTAGAGCTGATCCAGCACAAATTTTTAACTTTATTCAAAATGAACATCCACAAACAATTGCCCTTATCCTCTCTTATTTAGAGGCAGGGCAAGCGGGTGTTATTTTATCTTCATTGCCACAGGAAGTACAGGCTGATATTGCTAAACGTATTGCTGTAATGGAATCAACTTCACCAGAAGTTATTAGTGAAATTGAATCTGTTTTAGAGCGTAAATTATCATCGACTGTGACACAGGATTACACTGAAACGGGTGGCGTTGATGCAGTTGTTGAAGTGTTAAATGGTGTAGACCGACAAACGGAAAAAACGATTCTCGATGCACTCGAAATTCAAGATCCGGAGCTTGCAGAAGAAATCAAAAAACGTATGTTTGTATTCGAGGATATTGTTACGCTCGACAATCGCTCGATACAACGTGTTATTCGTGATTGTGAAAATGAAGACTTATTGCTTTCGATGAAAGTTTCAAGTGAAGAAGTAAAAGATATTATTTTCCGCAATATGTCACAACGTATGGCTGAGACATTTAAAGAAGAAATGGAAATTATGGGTCCTGTTCGTCTGCGTGACGTAGAAGAAGCGCAATCTCGAATTGTTGCGGTTATTCGTCGCTTAGAGGATGCGGGTGAGATTATTATTGCACGTGGTGGAGGAGATGACGTCATTGTCTAGAATCATCCGTTCTGTACACACACAGTCCAATGGTGATCATGTCAAAAAGATTCAAATCCGTGAAATGTTTGAGTTGCATGAGATAGAAAATGGAGAAATTCCACCTCAAAAACAAATTACTATGGAAGAAGTGCTAGAAGAACGCGAGCGCTTACTTGCAGAGGCTAGAGCTGCTTTACAGGCAGAACGTGAGGCTTTTGAGCAAGAAAAACAAATGTTTTTTCAGGAAATGGAACATTTAAAGCAAGGTTGGGAAGAAGAACGACCTAATCGAGTGCAAGAAGCTTATGATGAAGGATTTGGTCAAGGCTATGAGGATGGGACAAACAAGGCAAATGAAGCGATGGCACAATCTCTCCAAACGGCCAATGAAATAATTATTCATGCGGGGGAGAATGCTCGAAAATATATTGAAGATCAGGAGTCGATTATTTTAGAGCTAGGCTTAACCGCCGCAGAGCGAATTATTGATGCATCTTTAGAGCGAGACAACGAATTATTTGCGTCAATCGTTCGTAGAGGACTTAAAGAAGCAAGAGAAATGAAAGAAATAAAAATCTATGTTTCCCCTACTTACTATGCATTAATTACTGCTAATCGTGATGAACTAGCTGAAATGTTTCCACCTGACATACCATTTATGATTTTTGTAAATGAGGATTTAGAAAATGAAACAGATTGCTATATTGAAACAAATCATGGTCGTATTGTTGTAAGTATTGATGAGCAATTAAACGAACTAAGATTGAAGTTACATGAAATATTAGAAAGTAAGGAATGATCTAGATGAAAACGGCTCAATTAATCGAACAAATTCCTCAAATACCAACCTTTAAAAAGTTTGGTAGAGTAACTAGAGTTGTCGGCTTGATGATTGAGTCGCAAGGTCCAGATAGTTCCATTGGTGACGTTTGTAAAATTTATGTGGAAACTTCTAAAAACGGTCCTCAAATTATCTTGGCAGAGGTTGTAGGCTTCAAAGATGAAATTGTTGTCTTAATGCCTTTTACCTCCCTTCGAGAAATATCAATTGGCTGTCTAGTCGAAGGTACAGGGGCACCACTTGAGGTAAAAGTTGGCCCTGAGCTAATCGGTAAGGTACTTGATTCTATGGGAAATCCAATAGATGGAACTGTATTACCGAAAGGATTAATGTCAGTTCCGACAGAGCAGGACCCACCAAATCCACTAACACGCCCACCTATTAATGAAAGACTTGAAGTAGGTGTGAAAGCAATTGATGGCATGCTTACAGTGGGTAATGGACAACGTGTTGGTATTTTCGCAGGTTCTGGGGTCGGGAAAAGTACATTGCTCGGTATGATTGCGCGAAATACACAAGCGGATTTAAACGTAATCGCACTAATTGGAGAGCGTGGTCGTGAGGTTCGTGAGTTTATAGAGCGAGATTTAGGGCCAGAGGGTTTAAGTCGTTCGATAGTTGTTGCCGCCACTTCTGATCAGCCTGCGCTTATGCGAATTAAAGGAGCCTTTACCGCAACAGCGATTGCCGAATATTTTAGAAATCGTGGCTTAAATGTCATGTTGATGATGGACTCCGTAACTCGTGTTGCTATGGCACAGCGTGAGATCGGTCTTGCGACAGGTGAACCACCAGCTCAAAAAGGATACACACCATCTGTTTTTGCGATTTTACCTAAATTATTAGAGCGCACAGGTACTAATGAGAAAGGCTCTATTACTGCCTTTTATACAGTATTAGTAGATGGTGATGATATGAATGAGCCAATTGCAGATACTGTTCGAGGGATTTTAGATGGTCATATAGTCCTTGATCGAAACCTTGCCAATAAAGGTCAATATCCAGCTATTAATGTGTTAAAAAGTGTCAGTCGTTTGATGAATCATGTGGCAGAACCAGAGCACAAAAAAGCTGCGGAACGATTAAGGGAGCTCTATTATACATATGACAAGTCGGAAGATCTAATTAATATCGGTGCTTATAAGAGAGGAACGTCAAAAGAAATTGATGAAGCGATTTACTATGAACCTCTCATTACCGCTTATTTAAAACAGGGCTATTTAGATAAAGTGACCCTTGAGGAAAGTATGAATGAGTTAATTTCATTATCATCGAACGGTGGTGGACATTAGGGTGGCAAATTATGTATATCGTTTTGAAAAAGTGTTAACCATTCGAGAGCAGGAAAAAAATGAAACAGAAATAGCTTATAAAGAATCCGTACGTTCTTTTGAAGAAGTAGCAACTAAGCTATATGATTTGTTAAAAAAGAAGGAAGATTTAATAGAGTTTCAGCAGGAGCGTTTAGCTGTAGGTTCATCAATAGAGGAGGTACATCATTATGCACGATTTATTGATAGCCTCGAAAAAACAATTGTTGATGTACAGCAGAAAGTTGTTCAAGCTCGTGCAAAAATGAATTGGCACGAAGAAAAATTATTAGAAAAAAACTTGGAAGTACGTAAATTTGAAAAAATGCGAGAAAAAGATTTAAAAGTATTCCAGCAAGAGCAGGATCGTATCGAAGGCATTTTTTTAGATGAGATTTCATCGCTTACGTATAACAAGAGAGAAATCAGGTGATTTCATGGCAAAAAAAGATAATCGACTTAAAACGGAATTAGTAGAACAACCGCCTAAACGTAAGTCAGGAGGCCTTCGAAAGTTTTTTACATGGTTTGTAATACCTATCATGTTTGTAGCCGCAGTTCTACTTGTTGTTGCAACCCTAATGAATACGAATGTCTTTGATTTAGGGAAGAAGGCAGTTCAAAGCTTACCATTCGTTCCTTCAGAAGAACAACAAGCAAAAGATGCTGTCGTGAATAATGGTTCGAAGGTTGTAAATTTACAGGCTGAAATACAAGAAAAAGAAGCAGAAATCGTGCAGCTACAAAAAAAGATGGATACGGCAACAACTGAAAAAGAAAAGTTAACGACAGAAAATGAACAGCTGAAATTCGAAGTTGAAAAGTTAAATAGGGAGCAAAGTGACGTAAAGCGTGATTTTAATGATATTTTAAAAACATACGATAAGATGTCCCCTAAAGCAGCAGCGCCAGTTCTTATTAAAATGAGTGATACGGAAGCACTTCGTATTTTAACAAATTTAAAGCCAGATAAATTAGCAGCGATTCTTGAAAAAATGGATCCACAAGATGCAGCGAAATATACAGAAATGATGGCTAAACAATAAGAACATCTGAAAGGAGGTGAAATGATGGATGTAGCAATGATGCAAATGATGTCTAAGGCTATACCAACTAAAAACGCCGCTACAAAGCCTTCAACATCAGACGATTCCAATGTGAAAGCAAATGGACCGTCGAACAAAGATAATTTAACAACGTTTGGGTCTGTTTTTGGAAAGGTTATTTCTTCTTCAAACCAAATACAGCAGCATACACAGTCAACTGATACAAAAGATACCTCTGATTTAGCAGCAGTTTTAAATGCTGAATCTATAGAAGAGGTACTAGATGTACTAGGTATTCCACACGACGATGGCTTGTTAATGCTTCAAATTGGTGAAGAAGGCAAAGCTGTTGCAATAGATGAAATGTTAAATCTTGATCACTTAATGGATGCATTGGGGATTGATACTGAGCAACTTCAAAAATTAGTGCAACAGTTGCTAGGAGAGGATAAAGAAGCAAGAGATATATGGGAGCTTCTAGCAATAGTAGACGCTCAGGCACCTGTGCTTCAAACACAAATCGTAGCAGCTTTACAAGGTGAAGGACAAGTGACACCAAAAGAAGTAGCGCCCTTGCTTCAAGTGTTAAAGTTAGCGCAGCTAGTTGGGCAAAAAACGGACTTAACAGCATCACAAGAAAACTTGCTAACTGACATAAAAAGTCTTTTGACAACGATGCAAACACAAGTAGAGACGACTCTATCTGAACAGCAAGTAACAACTAAAACAACCGTAACACTTCCGTTACAAGGCTTTCAGAAAGTAGTTCAACAAGTTCAAGTTACAAAACAGACAGACACAAGTGCTAATGAGATGGTGACTTCTAATACAGTCCAAACAAAAGCAGACACGTTCCAAGTAACATTGCCGGCTGCAAAACCAGCACAATCTGAGGCATTATTGAAAGAGATGCAAGCAATCATCAATAAAGCCCAAATCTCGAATGCACAAGGTATTACACGCTTAACTTTGAAATTGTATCCTGAAAATCTAGGAACAATACGTATCGAGCTTGTGCAAAATGACGGTGTCCTGACAGCACGACTACTGGCTTCTACGGCTCATGGACGTGAATTACTTGATAGTCAGGCACATCAATTAAAGCAAGCCTTTGTACAGCAAAATATTCAAGTTGATCGTCTCGATATTGCTCAATCATTGCAAGACGCAGATCGCCAACAACGCGACCAAAGCTTCTTCAATAATTTCTTCAAGCAACAACAGCAAGATGAGGAGGAGCAAAAAAACGACGATGACGATGAAGGTAAGACCTTTAATGACTATCTAATAAGTGAGGAGGTGTAGGAGTGGCAGATACAACGACTGATAAAATGACTGGAAAAATAACCGATGACTTTTACCATAAGAATTACAAGAAGCCAGTTAGGGAAACGGGTAATAGCGAACTAGGTAAGGATGCTTTTCTACAATTACTAATTACGCAATTACGAAATCAAGATCCAACGAACCCTATGGACGACCGTGAATTCATTTCTCAAATGGCACAATTCTCTTCTTTAGAGCAAATGCAAAATATGTCAAAAGCGATGGAATTATTACTTGCCTCACAGCAACAAACACAGCTTATGAGTTATACAACATTTGTTGGTAAGGAAGTAAAGTGGCGTGAGGGAACGGATGAGAAGGATGAAAAAGGTAATTCTATAGTCAACGAAGGAACGGGCATTATTGAATCATTAAAATTTGTTGACGGAGCTGTAGTATTCGTATTAGCTGATGGTAAGGAAATAACACCTGGCAATATCTCGGCAATTTTAGGCGGTACAGGAACGGATTCGAATGGTAACACTACTGAAAAAGAATCTCCTCTTGTACAAGCAAGCAAGCTAATTGGTAAAAAAGTTACCTATAAAGATGGCGAGCAAGAACTACAAGCACGTATTGTTTCTGTTTCGAGTAAAGATGGCGTTATCTATTACGTATTAGACAATGACAAAAAATTAACACAAAAAGAATTTACCGAAATAAGCGAATAAAGGTGGAGAAGAATGATGGATCAGTTTTCAATACATCGTGTACCATTGCATCCATCCATTCGCCAGACACAACCTACGCCAATAAAATCACAGCAATCGTTTAAAGCCCATTTACAGGAGGCTACTAAGCAACAAGAACTAAAAGTGAGCAAGCATGCGCATGAACGGATTATCCAGCGTAATATTGCGATTACTGAACAAGAATGGCAGGTTGTATCGGACAAGGTATTTGAAGCGCACTCAAAAGGTGTCAAACAACCATTAGTCTTGATGGATCAAGCAGCTTTAATTGTCAGTGCTAAAAACGCAACTGTCATTACAGCAATGGACCGCACGGAGGCAAAGCAGCAAATATTTACAAATATTGATGGCACAATCGTGCTGTAAGGGCTGGACCTGTAATAGGAGGCCTAGGTGTGCTGATTGATAGAGGCACACAATTAAAAGACGAAGGGAGAACGACATTATGTTACGTTCTATGTATTCTGGTATTTCAGGTTTAAAAAACTTCCAAACGAAGCTAGATGTAATTGGGAATAATATTGCTAATGTAAATACTTACGGCTTTAAAAAGGGGCGTGTCGTATTTAAAGATTTAATTTCTCAAACGCAAGCAGGTGCCTCTTCACCTACTCAAACTCGTGGTGGTGTTAATGCTAAACAAATCGGTTTAGGCTCACAACTTGCTGCAATCGATACAATACACGGTTCAGGTTCATTACAATCAACTTTTCGTGATTTAGACTTAGCTATCGCTGGTGATGGCTTCTTCATGGTAGGTGACGCAAATGGTGCACCCGATGAAGAGGGGGCGCTTGATGCAGAAGGTTATAGAAATATTCTTTATACACGTGCTGGTAATTTTTATATGGATAGAAATGGATATTTAGTGAACGCTGATGGTAAATATTTAGTAGGTCACGCAAGTGATGAGTTATCGATTTCTGCTGATGGTGATTCAATTGATGGTACTGCAGCTGACGAACAAAAAGAAGCGAATGGACTATCTGATATAGAAGGTAATATCGCTGAGGATATGGATTTCTCAACTGAAATTTCACCAATTCGTATCCCTACAACAGCGCAATCAATGTCTATTGGTCCAGATGGTACAGTTAATTATGTAGACTATAAAGGCGACCGACAATATGCAGGTCAGCTTATACTCGCGAAGTTCCCAAATGCTGGTGGTCTTCAGAAAGTCGGTGGTAACTACTTCCAACCTACAGCTAACTCTGGCGAACCATACGCTCAAGTGGCCACAGTAGGAGGAATTGGTAATGTTGAATCTGGCTTCATTGAAATGTCCAATGTCGACCTTTCTGAGGAGTTTACTGAAATGATTGTGGCACAACGTGGTTTCCAAGCAAATACACGTATTATCACAACTTCTGATGAAATTCTTCAAGAGCTTGTGAATTTAAAACGCTAGATTTTAGTATGAGATTTATACTTAATATGTAGGTAAAGAAAATACCGGTTAAGATGACAAAGTGCTCAAAACTAAAAACATAATTTCATATGAGGGAGGGTCGGGCCGGCTCTCGTGCTAGACCCGGCCCTATTTCAATGATTGAACTAACACGTTTAAATGGCAAAGCATTTACATTGAATGCTTTATACATAGAAACGGTCGAATCTTTTCCAGATACGACCATTACATTAACGACTGGAACCAAAATCATTGTTTTACAGAGTGAAGATGAGGTGCGACAAAAGGTAACAGCCTTTTATAAAAATATACAAATACTATCAAACCCGCATCTACGAGGTGAAGAAGATGAAGAATAACAAAGCGTTAACGATGATTATCATCGTACTAGTAGCAATCATACTTATCGGGGGTATTGGTTTTGTGTTATATACCCAATTTAATAAGCCAGCAGGCTCTCTTGAGCCAACTATTGATGAAATCGTAGAAGCTTCTGTAGAAGTTCCGGAAATTACGACAAATCTAGCTGATAACAAAATTGTACGCTTTTCGTTAAAAATTCAAACATCAAGTAAAGATGCTGCTGCTGAATTAACGAAGCGTGATTTCCAAGTGAAAAATATTGTTATTCAAGAGCTTTCCGAAATGGAGCAAAAAGATTTAGAAGGTAAGCAAGGTAAACAAGTCTTCCAAAAATCATTAAAAATAAAAATTAATGAATTGATGCAAGAGGGAGAAGTTCAGGAAGTTTATTTTACCTCCTTCATCACCCAATAAAACAGAAACTGCTTGAAATGGAGGTGGGCAAATGGCAGGAGATGTGTTATCTCAATCCGAGATAGATGCGCTGCTTTCCGCAATATCAACCGGGGAAATGTCAGCGGACGACATAAAAAAAGAGGACGAGGGGCGCAAGGTTAAGGTATATGACTTTAAACGAGCACTACGTTTCTCAAAAGATCAAATCCGAAGTTTGACCCGAATACATGAAAATTTTGCACGATTACTGACAACCTTCTTTTCTGCACAGCTGAGAAGCTATGTGCAGATTACTGTTGCATCAGTGGACCAAATACCATTTGAAGAGTTTGTACGTTCGATTCCGAATATGACACTCATTAATGTGTTTGAAGTGCCGCCATTAGATGGTAATATCTTAATGGAAATAAACCCAAACATTGCCTACTCTATGTTAGATCGTTTAATGGGCGGTAGTGGGGCGAGTCATAGTAATGTGGATAACTTAACAGAAATTGAAACTAAAATTATGACAAACCTTTTTGAGCGTTCATTCGACAATTTACGCGAGGCATGGGAAAATGTTGCGGAAATTGATCCAATTTTAGTAGAGCTTGAGGTCAACCCTCAATTTTTACAAATGATTTCGCCAAATGAAACGGTTGTCGTTATTTCCTTAAATACGATAATCGGTGAGACAAGCGGTATGATCAATATTTGTATTCCGCATGTTGTATTGGAACCTATTGTTCCAAATCTTTCTGTTCGCTACTGGATGCAGGCAAATACAAAAGAGATGTCTCCAGAGCAAACAAAAATGCTTGAAACAAGTGTGAAACAGGCCCAACTACCGGTTTCTGTTGAACTAGGTATTACCGACATTACCATTGAGGATTTCCTCACAATGCAGATTGGAGATGTCATTCAATTAGAACAAAAAATTGAAGATCCACTACTATTAAAAGTAGGAACCTTACCGAAATTTACCGTTCAGCCAGGAAAACAAGGTAAAAAATTAGCAATCCAGATTATCGACCCTTTGAAAGGAGGAGACGAAGATGAGTGATGAAATGCTCTCCCAAGAAGAAATTGAAGCGTTATTAAGGGGCGAAACGTTGGAAGATAAAAACAGCGGCACTGAAGCTTCTACAAATGAGGATAATAATGATATAAGAGTAGAGGATTACCTCGATTCGTTTGCCCAAGATGCGTTAGGTGAGGTAGGAAATATATCGTTTGGTAGCTCTGCCACAGCGCTGTCAGCGTTATTAGGGCAAAAAGTAGATATTACTACCCCAAGTATTTCAATGATTAACCGTAATAAATTAGAAGAGGAATTTCCTCATCCTTATGTAGCCGTACAGGTTGAATATACAATCGGATTAACAGGTATGAATTTACTCGTTATTAAGCAATCCGATGCAGCGATTATTGCTGATTTAATGTTAGGTGGAGATGGCTTAAATCCGAAACCAGACTTAGGTGAAATTCAGCTAAGTGCCGTGCAAGAAGCTATGAATCAAATGATGGGTTCTGCGGCTACTTCAATGTCGACAGTATTTAATAAAAAAGTGGATATTTCGCCACCTACTATTGATTTAATGAATATTTCTCAAAATGAAGGACGAGAAAACATTCCTGAAGATGATTTACTCGTAAAAGTATCGTTCAGATTGAGAATTGGTAATTTAATTGATTCGAATATAATGCAATTATTACCGCTGAAATTTAGTCAAAACATTGTTAAATCTCTATTAGGAGAAACACAATCAATTGAGGAACCTGTGGCTGCAACACTAGCACCTGAAGCGCCAGTAGCGCCGTCGCCTGTCCAACCACAAGCGCCTATGCAACCACAAGCACCTGTAACACCACCGCCTGCACAGCCAGTATATCAACAGCAGCCAGCGCCGGTGCAGCAACCAATGTATCAAGAGCAACAACAGATTCCGCAAGCAACAAGACCTGTTCAACCGGTCAATGTTCAACAAGCACAGTTTGCTAGTTTTGATCCGAATGTTATCTCGCAATCTGAAGCTAGAAATTTAAATATGCTACTTGATATTCCATTGCAAGTTACTGTAGAGTTAGGACGTACAAAGCGTTCTGTAAAAGAGATATTAGAACTATCTAGTGGTTCGATTATTGAACTAGATAAATTAGCTGGTGAACCAGTTGATATTTTAGTTAATAGCCGTTTAATCGCTAAAGGTGAAGTCGTTGTTATTGATGAAAACTTCGGTGTCCGCATTACAGATGTTTTAAGTCAAGCAGAGCGTTTAAATAATTTAAGATAGTTTCAATTGGAGGAGTTAACCATGTCTAAAAGAATTTTGATTGTAGACGATGCTGCATTCATGCGCATGATGATCAAGGATATTTTATCGAAAAATGGGTTTGAAGTTGTTGGGGAGGCAGCGGATGGTTTACAGGCTGTTGAAAAGTACAACGAATTAAAGCCAGATTTAGTAACAATGGATATTACAATGCCAGAGATGGACGGTATTGCAGCTCTTAAAGCAATTAAGGGTTCAGATCCAAATGCAACTGTCATTATGTGTTCAGCAATGGGACAACAAGCAATGGTAATCGATGCAATTCAAGCTGGTGCGAAAGACTTTATCGTTAAACCTTTCCAAGCTGATCGTGTAATTGAAGCGATTCAAAAAGCTCTAGGATGATTGAATGCAAATGTTAAAATCATTTCGTCTAACGATGGTTTTCGCATTTCTTGTATCCTTCCTGTTTTTGTACCCTACAACGACTTCTGTATATGCAGAATCTAACACGAATTCTGTTAGCGACTGCATCAAAAAAGGAGATTGTAAAGAAGATATTACTCCAGCTGCTAAGAAAGATTCAGATATACAAGCGGCTGGAGACATGTCTGCGTGGGAATACATAAAAATGGTTTTGGCGCTTATTTTTGTTGTAGCTTTATTTTATGGATTAATGAAGTTTTTAAATAAAAGAAATTTAAACTTTCAACGTAATCAATTAGTACAAAATTTAGGCGGTTTATCGTTAGGTGCCCAAAAGTCGGTACAACTATTACAAGTAGGTAAAACACTCTATTTAGTTGGGGTCGGTGAGGATGTCCAGCTATTACGTGAAATTACTGATCCGGATGAAGTTGCAACACTTTTAGCGCTATATAATGAACGACAAGAACTTGCAGCAACATCACCGTATATTGCAGAAGTATTATCTAAGTTTAAGAAAAAAAATAATGAGAGTGCATCAGTACAGCAAAAACAAAACTCTTTTGGTGAGCTGTTCGAAAAAAAGATTTCCGAAATTAAACAGGAGCGCAGTGAAGAACTAGAGAGATGGAAGCAAAAGGAGAATGATGATAAATGAATGATGTAATCAGTGTTTTTTCCAACAGCGACCCAACAAATGTCTCTAGTGCTGTGAAGCTTCTCTTGCTGTTAACAGTTCTTTCACTGGCACCGAGTATTTTAATTTTGATGACATCGTTTACACGAATAGTGATCGTGTTATCGTTTGTTCGTACTGCGTTAGCTACACAGCAAATGCCACCGAACCAGGTCATTGTAGGTCTTGCCTTGTTTTTAACTTTCTTTATCATGGCCCCAACATTTCAAGAGGTCAATAAAGAGGCATTACAGCCATTATTTTCTGAGGAAATTGGCATTGAAGAGGCGTATGATCGGGCCAGTGAGCCGTTTAAAGAGTTTATGAGTAAACATACAAGACAAAAGGATCTTGATTTATTCTTAACGTATAATAAAGCAGAAAAACCAGCATCTGTAGAAGAAATTCCCCTTACAATGCTAGTACCTGCTTTTGCATTGAGTGAGATTAAAACAGCATTTCAAATTGGCTTTATGATTTTTATTCCATTCCTAGTAATCGACATGATTGTCGCAAGTACTCTAATGTCGATGGGGATGATGATGTTACCACCGGTTATGATTTCATTGCCGTTTAAGATTTTATTATTTGTACTCGTTGATGGTTGGTATCTTGTGATGAAATCATTACTACAAAGTTTTTAGGGGATGATACAGTATGACAGGTGAATTGGTTATTTCAATTGCAGAGCGTGCCATTATGATTATCCTTCTAACAAGCGGTCCGCTACTATTAGTTGCTTTAATCACTGGTTTAGCGGTAAGTATTTTTCAGGCAACAACATCGATTCAAGAGCAAACTTTAGCATTCGTTCCAAAAATCGTCGCTGTATTAGCAGCCATCGTATTTTTCGGTCCTTGGATGTTATCACAAGTGACTAGCTATGCGAGAGACATTTTTGAGAATTTAACGCGTTATATAGGGTGAGTAGATGAATGAATTAATCCCGCATTTTACGGTTTTCTTATTAGTACTTGTGCGCGTATCGGCATTTTTTGTCACGGTGCCTTTTTTCTCGTACAGAACGATTCCGCCACAAGTTAAAATAACGCTCGCATTAGTTTTAGCTTGGATGATGTACTACACGATTGACGTCGAACCATTTGTATTTAATGGTGATTACATACTTTTAGTGATGAAAGAAGCGCTCATTGGGCTGTTACTTGGTCTAGTTGCTTATATCATCATGTCGGCAATTCAAATTGCCGGAAGCTTTATAGATTTTCAGATGGGTTTTGCCATTGCCAACATTATTGACCCGCAAACAGGCGCACAAAGTCCATTGATAGGACAATTTTTTAATTCGCTAGCATTACTGTTCCTTCTAGCTATAAATGGACATCATATGATTCTTGATGGAATTTATTATAGTTATCAATTCTTACCGATGAATCAAGGATTTCCTAATTTCGCAAATGACAATTATATCGAGTTTATCATCACAACATTTACGGCTGTTTTTGCGATTGCCTTTCAAATGGCTGCTCCTGTTGTAGCAACTTTATTTTTAGTTGATTTAGCACTAGGTATCACAGCGAAAACTGTACCACAATTAAATATTTTTGTTGTCGGTTTTCCTATTAAAATAGGCGTTAGTTTTCTAGTGTTGTTCACAATGATGGCTGTAATGATTCAAGTTATTCAAAAGCTTCTTTCAATTATGATTTATGCTATGCGTGATTTAATGGCTATTTTAGGTGGTGGGTAAAATGTTGCTACTGCTAGATTTAGATTTACAGTATTTTGCGGGAGAAAAAACGGAAAAGGCGACGCCTAAAAAACGACAAGATGCTCGAAAAAAAGGACAGGTTGTCAAAAGTCAGGATATTTCCAGTGCAATTGTCATGCTCATGGTATTTATCTTTTTATTCTTCTTTGCGGGTTCAATGCGAGACGATCTTTTAGCTTTTTTCAGGCAAACTTTTATTCATAACATTCGCGTAGAAACACTAACAATTGATAGTGTGATGCACCTATTTACAGAAACATTAGTGCAAATGGCTTTTATTGTTGTCCCAATAATGGGAATTGCATTTGTTGGAGCATTAGCAGGTAACTTCCTACAGTTCGGTTTTCTATTTACATTAGAGCCGATGAAGTTTGATTTAAAAAAGATGGACCCGATCAAAGGGTTGAAAAAAATATTTTCTGTTAAAGCCATTATAGAGCTTCTCAAGTCAATATTAAAGATTAGCTTCATAGGTGGCGTTACAACAATTATCGTTTGGACGAATTTGCCGGAAGTTTTGGCGTTATCCTTTAAAAGCCCATGGATGACTCTCATTACAGTGGGTAAGCTTGTTGGTATCATGGGGATTGCTGCTTCGCTCGTCTTACTATGTGTATCCCTTTTAGACTGGATGTATCAAAAACATGATTACGAAAAAAATCTTAAAATGTCTAAGCAAGACATTAAAGATGAATATAAAAATAGTGAGGGCGATCCGCTGATAAAATCGAAAATCAAACAACGCCAACGCGAAATGGCGATGCGTCGAATGATGTCAGAGATTCCAAACGCCGATGTTGTCATAACAAACCCAACTCACTATGCGATTGCCATCAAATATGATGAGGAAAGTATGGATGCCCCACGCATCGTTGCTAAGGGTACAGACTTTATCGCTCAAAAAATTAAACTGATTGCGAAAGAACATGATGTGGTTATGGTTGAAAATAGACCATTAGCACGAGCAATGTACGATCAAGTAGAAATTGGTGATCAAGTACCAGAAGAGTTTTTCAAAGCAATAGCAGAAGTGCTTGCTTATGTTTATCGAATTAAGCGGAAAATTTAAAGCTTTTAGTAGGAGGGACACAAATGAAAGTTCGCGATATAGGGGTATTAGGTGCGGTTATTTTAATCGTTGCGATGCTCATCATCCCTCTTCCTCCGTGGATGTTAAGTTTCTTAATCGTCATTAATATTACATTAGGATTAATAGTACTGTTAACAGCAATGAGTATGAAGGAAGCATTAGACTTTTCTATTTTTCCTTCAGTTATTTTATTGTTAACTTTGTTCCGACTCGGACTGAGTGTTTCAACAACACGTGCCATTTTAGCGAAGGGTGATGCAGGTTCTGTTGTTGAAACGTTTGGTGATTTCGTAGTCGGCGGGAATGTACTAGTTGGTTTAGTTGTATTCTTAATTCTTGTGTTAATTCAGTTTATCGTTATTACAAAAGGAGCGGAGCGTGTAGCGGAAGTAGCAGCACGTTTCACACTTGATGCGATGCCGGGTAAACAAATGAGTATTGATGCTGACTTAAATGCAGGAGTTATTTCTGAGCGGGAAGCTCGTGAACGACGCGAGAAAGTAGCGGGTGAAGCGGACTTCTACGGAGCGATGGATGGTGCCACAAAATTCGTAAAAGGGGATGCCATTGCCTCAATGGTCATGGTTATTATCAACTTATTATTTGGTATCATCATCGGTGTTGTGCAGATGGGGCTTCCATTTGCAGAGGCAGCAAATCATTTTTCTAAGTTAACGGTTGGGGATGGTATTGTCTCACAAATTCCCGCGCTACTGATCTCTACAGCGACAGGGATTGTCGTAACACGTGCATCTTCTAAAGGTAGTCTTGGTGAAGATATTACAGGACAGTTATTTGCTCAAGCAAAACTGCTTTATGTAGCGGGTGGAACAATACTTTTACTTGGATTTTTCACACCTATTCCCCTCTGGATAACACTTCCAATTGGTGGTTCGCTAATTGCTGGTGCTTATATGATGGACCATAAAAAACCAGAGGATGAAGAAGAATTACTTGAAATTGAGGAAGAAGTGGCAACAGACGGCATGAAGAGCCCTGAAAATGTTGTGAATTTATTAAATGTGGACCCAATCGAGTTTGAATTTGGCTATGGTTTAATACCGTTAGTAGATGCTGCTCAAGGTGGCGATTTATTAGATCGAGTCATTATGATACGTCGACAGTTAGCATTAGAATTAGGGATTGTCATTCCGGTTGTCCGTATTCGCGATAATATTCAATTACAACCAAATGAATATCGAATTAAAATAAAGGGTAATGAAATGGCACGTGGTGAACTTCTGCTTGATCATTATTTAGCAATGAGTCCAGGAGATGATGATTCCATCGAAGGAATTGACACAGTTGAACCGTCATTTGGCCTACCTGCAAAATGGATTACGGAGCAAGTGAAAGAGGATGCTGAAATGTTTGGCTACACAGTAGTTGACCCACCGAGCGTTGTGTCGACTCACTTAACGGAAATGATTCGTGCAAATGCTTATGAATTACTTGGTCGTCAAGAGACGAAGCAGCTAATCGATCATTTACGTGAAACGCATCCAATTTTAGTTGAAGAATTGACACCTACTCCATTATCGACTGGGGAAATTCAAAAAGTACTAGGTAAACTTCTACGAGAAAATGTTTCAGTGCGAAACTTACCAATTATTTTTGAGACTCTAGCAGACTATGCAAAGTTAACGAGTGATGCCGATATATTAACTGAGTATGTACGTCAAGCATTGGCACGTCAGATTACTTCTCAATACGTAGGGGACAGCTCATCATTAAAAGTTATTACTGTCTCAGGTAAAGTAGAGAAATTGATTGCTGATAGTATTCAACAAACGGATCACGGAAATTATTTAGCGATGGATCCACAAGATTCTCAAACGATCTTAGAGACCATTGCTGCAGAAGTAGAACGCGTTTCCTTTATGGAACAATCTGCTATTATCTTATGCTCTCCAGCAGTTCGTATGTATTTACGTCAACTTACGG
Source organism: Lysinibacillus sp. NPDC056232 (assembly GCF_042267565.1). NCBI lineage: Bacteria > Bacillati > Bacillota > Bacilli > Caryophanales > Bacillaceae > Lysinibacillus > Lysinibacillus sp. NPDC056232. The sequence continues at coordinate 65,426 of NZ_JBHJTF010000001.1, forward strand.
AGCGCTATTTCCCGCAAATTCCAGTTCTATCATACAACGAACTTGATGCTTCGGTTGAAATTCAAAGTGTTGGGGTGGTGAATGTTGAATGAAAATGAAAAAATATTATGCATCCTCCATACCAGAAGCGATGAAGCTTGTGCGTGCTGAATTAGGTGAGGACGCTGTCATTTTGAACTCAAAAGTAGTCGTTACAAAGAAATTTTTTGGGATCATTAAAAAGAAAAGCTTTGAGGTTGTTGCAGGGATTGATTCAATGGAGCCAAGTAATGTGGCTCCAGCACCTGTAGCTTACCCTATAACAACACCTAAACATGAAAATGCAAGGTTACAAGAGATTACAAATGCTGTTCAAGCTAAAATACACCAAGTACAGCCGCAGAATGATGCGCCCTTACATGAGGAAGCCAGCATTTCTGATGATTTGAGGAAGGAAATTGCAGATTTAAAATCTTTAATGCATTCTATGCATAAGAAGACTATCCAAGATCAATATCCAGATGAACTCTTACCCTTCATTGAATACTTAAGACAGCAGGAGCTAAGTGAGGAGCTCATCACAACGATTGGTGATGAGCTTTTTACGCATTTCAAAGAAGCGTCAGACATCAATTTTTCTCAATGTAAGATGATTACGAAAAGCTTATTGCGCAAAGTGCTAGAGGATCTCCCAATCGGAGGTATATCCTATGAAAAAAAATATATTAATGTTTTAGGTCCAACAGGTGTCGGAAAGACTACGACAATTGCTAAAATGGCTGCTAGAGCAGTTTTAGAAAAAAAGAAAAAAGTAGGGTTTATCACGACAGATACCTACCGTATTGCCGCAATTGAGCAGTTAAAAACGTATGCTGGACTGTTACAGGCTCCTGTCGAAATTGCCTATAATGCAACAGATTTTGAACAAGCAATCCACCGATTGGCCCACTTAGATATAGTGTTTATAGATACAGCAGGCCGCAATTATAAAGAGGTAAAATATGTAGACGATTTACAGCGTCTTATAAAATTCGATGATCAAGCAGAGTCCTTCTTAGTGCTTGCAATGACAACGAAAGAAAAGGACATGTCAAACATTATAGAGCAATTTAAGCAATTACCAATTGAAAAATTCATTTTTACAAAGATGGATGAAACAAATTCTATTGGCACAATGATTAATTTAATGATTAAATATAATAAAGGACTTGCTTACTATACGAATGGTCAAGAAGTACCAGAAGATATTGAAGAAGCTGATATAGAAGCAGTACTAAATTTATTTTTTCAAGGTGAAGAAAAATGAGAGACCAAGCTGAAACATTGCGCTTGAAAATGTTGAAACAGCAGGGTGAATTAGGTAGGGCAATTGCGGTTGTGAGCGGCAAAGGTGGGGTTGGTAAAAGTAACTTCACGATGAATTTTGCCATTACATTGGCCAATAAAGGGAAAAAAGTTGTCATCGTTGATATGGATATTGGTATGGGCAATATCAATATTTTAATTGGAAAAAATGTTTCTTATAGTTTAAAAGATTACTTGGGAGGAAATAAGTTACTAGATGAGGTAATATTTGAAGGTCCTTACAATTTAAAGTATATTTCAGGTGGGTCTGGTATGTCGGGCGTCTTAGAATGGTCAGAGGAAATGTTTGAACGACTCGTTTACGCATTTGAGCAGCTTCAACAAAGCTTTGATTACATTTTGTTCGATATGGGAGCAGGAGCTACTAATTGGTCATTAGATTTATTAACCTCTATAGATGAAATCATTGTTTTGTCAACAGCAGAGCCGACATCTATAACTGATGCGTATTCAATGATGAAATATATTCATATGCGAGATGCGGACAAGCAATTTTATGTACTCTGTAACCGAGCCTATAGTAAAGAAGAAGGAATGGAAACCAATGAGCGACTAAAGCGTACGATGGAACGTTTTTTGGACAAAGAGGTTACGATATTAGGCTCATTACCTGAAGATTCTGCTGTGCGTAAGGCTGTGCGTGAGCAAGTGCCTTTTTCACTTGCTTATCCAGACGCACTTATTACAAAGACACTTCAACTTATAGTGGCGCGTTTTATGGAACACCGTGTGGAAGAAGTTCATGCACATGATCAGTCAGCGGGTAAATTCTTAACTAAATTAAGAAATATTTTTTCGAAAGGACGTGATTAATTGGACTTTTTACATAAAAGCAAGCTGTTAGTTGTTGATGATTCTGCTTTTATGAGAAAGCTAATTAGTGACTTTTTTGTTGGCAACTCGAAGGTTGAAGTAGTTGGAACAGCACGAAATGGGAAAGATGCGATAAAAAAGATTCAAACATTGCAGCCAACAGTTGTGACGATGGATATTGAGATGCCTGAAATGAATGGGCTTGATGCTTTAAAAGAAATTATGGCTGTATGTCCAGTACCTGTTGTTATGCTCTCTAGTACAACACAACGAGGAGCAGAAAATGCCTTATCAGCAATTGAATTTGGGGCAGTAGATTTTGTCGCAAAGCCGAGCGGAACAATTTCTCTTGATTTACATAAAATCCAAACGGAACTTGTCCACAAGGTTGAACAAGCATCATTGGTACCTATTTCAAAATTAAAGAAACCTTCTGGTAGTAAAAGACAACAAGAACAGCCATTACAAGCGAGTATCATTGGAAGAAATTCACTTAGTGAAGGCAGGGTGACTCCTTCTGTCAATGTTTTCCCGACAAGGGCAGAACTATCCAAGCCACATGAAGAATGGAGTAAAGTAGGTCGGAAAATTGTACTGATAGGGACCTCCACAGGCGGGCCTAGAGCTTTACAAGAAGTGATTACAAAAATCCCAAAATCAATTCAAGCACCAATTTTAATTGTCCAGCATATGCCGGCAGGATTTACAAAATCTCTTGCTAATCGTCTGGATCAATTAAGTGAGATTACCGTAAAAGAAGCTGAGCAAGGAGATATTCTCCAAAATGGAGTGGCGTATATTGCACCTGGTGGGTATCATTTAAAACTTAGAAAAGTAGGTACCTCCTTTGGCATAGTCCTTGATAATAATGAACCACCTAGATCTGGACATCGCCCTTCTGTAGATGTGATGTTTGAAGATGTGAGCCAATTGAAAGATTTTGATAAAGTGGCGGTTATTATGACAGGTATGGGCCATGACGGCTCTAACGGACTAAAAGCACTAAAAAGTACTGGAAATGTGATGGCAATCGCTGAGTCAGCTGAAACTTGCATAGTGTATGGTATGCCGAAAGCGGCAGTGGAAACGCAACTTGTCGATGTAGTAGCAGATGTAGACGATATTGCACAAACAATAATGAAATATTTGCCTTAAAGGGGTGTCCTCTTATGGAAGTCAATCAATATTTAGAGATGTTTATTGAAGAAAGTAAAGACCATTTACAAGCGTGTAGTGAACATTTATTAGAACTAGAAAAAAATCCAGATGATTTGGCGATTGTCGGAGAAATTTTCCGCTCTGCGCATACATTAAAAGGTATGTCTGCGACAATGGGCTTTGAAGATTTAGCGGATTTAACTCATAAAATGGAAAATGTGTTGGATGCGATCCGAAACGAGAAAATCCATGTAACTCCTGAAATTCTAGATGTTGTCTTTGAATCTGTAGACCATCTAGAAGAAATGGTGATGGACATTGCGAATGGCGGAGATGGAAAACGTGATGTATCTTCAACTGTTGCTCAATTAAAGCGCATTGAATTGGGTGAGGAAGCGATTCCTGAAGTGGTAGGAACTACTGAGACACCAACAACTGCTGTAGCAAGTACATTAGAGTATGACGGCTTTGAACAAACAGTTATTTCACAATCTGCTGAACAAGGTTTCAACGCATTCGAAATTTCAGTGAAATTACGTGAGGATTGTCTTTTAAAAGCAGCACGAGTATTTATGGTGTTTGAGATTTTAGAAAAAGATGGAGAGGTTATTAAATCAAGTCCATCTGTAGAAAAGCTTGAAGACGAACAGTTCGATCAACAATTTTACGTCGCTTTCGTAACAAAAGAATCTGCTGAAGATATGCAGAAAAAGATTATGAAAGTTTCAGAAGTCGAAGAAGTGATTGTCGCCGCTATTGAATCAAAGCAACATAGTGAAAATGAACAAGCAATTCAAGAAGTAGCAGCAACAGCAACGGTAGAAGCGGAGGCTAAACCGGCTACTGTCCCTGAAAAAAACACTGCTACACCTAAACCTGCAACAGCAGCGGCTCCTGCTAAGGCTGATAAAAGCCATGCGCCTGTTGGTAATAAAACAATTCGTGTGAATATCGAGCGACTTGATATATTAATGAATCTATTTGAAGAGCTTGTGATAGATCGAGGACGACTACAGTCTATTGCAACAGAGGTTAACCATGGGGAGTTAAATGAAACAGTAGAGCGCATGAGCCGCGTCATGGGTGACTTACAAACGATTATTTTAACGATGCGTATGGTTCCGGTTGAAACAGTATTCAATCGCTTCCCGAAAATGATTCGTCAGTTATCTCGTGATCTAAACAAGAAAATTAACCTCGAAATTATTGGTGCTGAAACAGAACTAGATCGTACAGTAATCGATGAAATTGGGGATCCACTTGTTCATTTAATTCGTAACTCTGTTGACCACGGTATTGAAAATCCTACAGCTCGCCTTGCAAAAGGTAAGCCAGAAGAAGGAACAGTTGTACTGCGTGCTTATCATAGTGGTAACTATGTCTTTATCGAAATTGAAGATGATGGAGCAGGTATTAACCGTGAAAAAGTACTTGCGAAAGCCATTTCTAAAGGTATTGTTACACAAGAACAATCATACTCGATGTCAGATAAGCAAATTAATGAGCTTATTTTGGCCTCAGGGTTCTCAACGGCGGATGTTATTTCTGATGTATCAGGCCGAGGTGTTGGATTAGATGTTGTTAAAACAACAATCGAATCCTTGGGTGGAAATATTTCAATTGAATCTACACAAGATGTAGGCTCAGTATTCTCGATTCAATTACCACTAACATTATCGATTATTTCTGTCATGCTAGTAGAAATCGAAAAAGAAATTTATGCAATTCCACTTTCATCAATTATTGAAACTTCAATTATCCGTTCATCAGAAATTATGAATGCGCATAATCAAAAAGTAATCGACTTCCGTGGCAAAGTAGTACCACTAGTATTCTTAGAAGAAATCTTTGAGGTACCTCGCAAAGAACCTCAGGGTGACGAATTCCATTCAGTGGTCATCGTTCGAAAAGGTGAGAAGCTTGCTGGTTTAGTTGTGGATTCATTCATTGGCCAACAAGAAATTGTGCTGAAATCATTAGGGAATTACTTAACGAATATCTTTGCAATTTCAGGTGCAACAATTTTAGGTAACGGGAAAGTAGCCTTAATTGTGGATTGTAACGCACTTATTAAATAAGGTGAATGAATAAGAGAGGTGTAAACAATGACAAACGCAGTGGAACAAGAAAGTATTAAAGTAATTGTTTTTCAACTAGCAGATAAAGAGTATGCGATTCCGGTGTCACATGTACAAGGAATTGAAAAACTAATGCATATTACACGTGTACCGAAAACAGAAAAATATGTAAAAGGTGTTATTAACCTACGCGGTGTCGTAACGCCAATTGTTGATTTACGTGAACGATTTGAATTACCTATTTCTGAGCATGAAGAAACAACACGCATCATCATTATTTCATTAGAAGATATGGAAGTAGGTTTCGTCGTTGACTCTGCAAATGATGTATTAGACATCCCAGCTGACTCAATTGAACCACAGCCCGAAGTAGTAGGTTCACTGGAAGAAGAGTTTATTTCAGGAGTAGCAAAAATAGATAAACGATTATTAATTTTATTGCATTTAGAGAAAGTATTAAATCCACTAAAGTAGGGATCGATAATGACATATAATCAGAAGATTACATCACTACATTTAGACGTATTAAAGGAAATTGGTAATATAGGTGCTGCGCATGCTGCGACAGCACTTTCCAATTTACTTGGTAAAAAAATTGATATGCGAGTACCAAAGGTTGAAATGGTGTCATTTAATGACATGATGGAGCTTGCAGGAGGATCTGAAAATGTCGTAGTTGGAATCTATCTACGCATTGAAGGTGATGCTGAAGGTAGTATGTTCTTTATCCTGCCAATTGAACAAGCAAATCGTTTTATCCGTCGTCTCATATTTGATGAATCATTCGACTTTAAAAAACGACCTGTTTCAGAGTTAGGTTTATCAGCTATGCAGGAAATGGGTAATATTTTATCCGGCTCTTATTTATCGGCATTATCTGACTTTACGAATTTAAAAATTTATCCAACTGTGCCGGGACTAAGTGTTGACATGTTTGGTGCCATTATTAGTATTGGCTTGATTGAATTATCACACGTTAGCGATAATGTTATCGTTATAAACACATCCATTTTTGAAGACGGTGTAGAGGATCAAGAAACAGTGAGAGGTCATTTCTTCTTATTACCAGATCCAGACTCCTTTGATGCTATTTTTAAAGCATTAGGAGTTTCATAGATGATGCTAAACAGTAGTGATGGGCAAGTTATAAAAGTTGGAATCGCACAAATGGATGTAGTAAAGTTACCAAATACGATAAGAACATCAGGTCTTGGGTCTTGTGTAGGTGTTATTTTATATGATGAATCAAAAAAAATGGCTGGTTTAATACATGTGATGTTGCCAGATTCGAGTTTAGGTAGACAAGAGTCAATAAATGTGGCTAAATTTGCTGACACAGGCATTGCGGCAATGATTGACTTATTAAAGTTAGAAGGCGTGCAAAAATTCAAGCTAAAGGCAAAAATTGCAGGTGGTGCGCAAATGTTTCAATTCACTTCAGATAAAGATTCTATGCGCATCGGCCCACGTAATGTAGAAGCTGTAAAGCATGAGCTGAAGCGTCATGGAATTCGTTTAGTTGCCGAAGACACAGGCGGCAATAGTGGTAGAACAATTGAATTTAATCCTGCGACGTCGACATTACATATTCGAACGGTTAACCAAGGAGTGAGCGAAATATAATGTTTGGTTCTATTTTTTATAACCTATGGGGAACATTATTGGCCTTTTCTCTATATTTTTTTATTACATTTCAAAAACCCTATACACCACTACGTATTATCATAGGGTCATTTGTGGCGGGAATAATTGTGTTTTTCGTCATGTATATTGTCAGATTTTTAATTGCCTACGTTTTATTCACACCTGAGGGCGAGGAAGAAGTCGTTGAAGGTGAGCATGAAGAAAACGAATCTGACAATCCAGAGGAAGAAAATCAAGAAACACCGACGGCTAACTCAACCGTTGAGTTTCAAGATGAAAACTCGGAAGAAATTGCTCAGGCTGTACGAACGATGATGAATCGTGAGGCGGATCAACAATTAAATAATGCTTAAAAAAGGGAGTCGCAAGTAGCGGCTCTTTTTAGTTATCTTAATTCTTTTGCAAATTCTTATTTTATAGCTTAGGGTGTTTTAACGGGTTTTGACTATATCCGAACTAAAATATGCTGACACATAAATGTAAAGAATCTGTGATAGAGTACGAGAAACAAATGAAATTATAGTCGATTCTTGTTATAATATAGGAAAGAATTAGATGGGTTTTTATGTTAAGGGCTCATAACTAGTAAAGCTTTGTTGCTTATGCCGAGGCATAATGGATCTTCTTTCAACAAGTGTTTTCGTAGCGAAAGTGGAACGTCAGCTACAAGTGTTTTCGTAACGAAAGTGAGACGTCAGCTACAAATATTTTTTTGTATTGATATAAGACAGTGGCAAACAGGCGCGTAAATGCGTTTTTCTTAGAGAGGTGGATTACATGACACAACCAATTCTGAACGATGAACAAAAGCTGTGGAACCGCTGGATAAATGAACGTGATCCAGATGCTGGTGATTTGCTTATAAAAAAATATATTTCGCTAGTATCTTATCATGTACAACGCATAGGTGCGAGCTTACCAAAGAGTGTATCGCGAGACGATTTAATGAGCTTAGGTATGGTAGGTCTGTTTGACGCGTTGAATAAATTTGATATTAATAGAGACTTGAAATTTGATACATATGCTTCTTTTAGAGTAAGAGGAGCCATTATTGATGGTTTACGTAAGGAAGATTGGTTGCCACGTTCAGCACGTGAAAAAGCGAAAAAGTTAGATGCACAGATTGAACAGTTAGAACAAAAATATATGCGTCATGTAACACCTGAGGAACTTGCAGAACATATGACTTTACCTGTTGAGGAAGTTTACCAAACTGTACAGGAGCACTTCTTTTCAAATGTTCTTTCCATTAATGAGCAGCAAGATCAAGAGGAGACTGATGGAAAGTCATTTGTTATTCGTGATGATACGACTAAGACACCTGAGCAAGCCATCATTAAGTCAGAACTGCTTGGGGATTTAGCGGAAAATATCCAAAAGCTCAACGATAAGGAGCAGCTAGTGCTTAGTTTGTTTTATACTGAGGAATTAACACTAACAGAAATTGGAGAAATGCTTGAATTATCAACATCACGCATTTCACAAATCCACTCCAAGGCGCTATTAAAGCTACGGAAATTATTATCTAATGAAATGATTAATGCATAATAATCCTTATATACATATCGTTGAAGGAGGGGTCTTATGAGTTTAAAGGGTGTCGAACTACAAATAGCTATTCCAAAAACATTTGAAGCAGGAAAAATGGCTGATCAGGCACAACAACAAACTTTGGCTCAGCAAGCACATGCAAATGAAGCGTTGAAAAAAGAAGTAGAACGCAAGCAAAAAGTTGTGAATACTTCAGAGGGTATGGATGGGATTAGTGAAGATGAAGAAGCAGGTGGCGAGTATATAAAAGGTACTCGAAAAAAGAAAAATAAGGATAACGAGAAGCGAGAAACGCAAGCGCAGCATCCGTTTAAAGGAAATTTCGTGGATTTTAGTGGATAGGAGTTTACTATGACAATCATACTAATTGCGGTTCTATTTATTTTACAGCTACTTTCATTTTATTTCCTTATTATATTAAATACGAAGCTAGCAAAATTTAAGGACTTAGAAAAAAAACAGGAGCGCTTAATGCGTGAAATGGATGACACCATTAGTGTCTATTTAGCGGAGATGAAAGATGAAAATGATCGCCTAATTCAAGAGCTGCAAAGAGTTTCAAAGTCTGAAACTCAAACGAATGCTGTGAAACAGGAAGAACAGATTGCGAGACTAAAGGAGCAGGAGCAACCGCCTTCTCTGACAAAGGAAGAAAGTACAGTAGATGGTTCTATTAGTCTCGATCATGAACCGCGTATTTATGTGCCCAAAAATATCGTAGCCAATGCTTATTCACGTCAACAGCAAACTGGAGCTAAAGCTGAAGCTAAGATGGTACATTCGGCCCAACAACCAAGTGATGCAACCGAAAAGGAAGAAGCTAAACCATTAACAGTGGAACAACAAGTTGTTGAATTAGCGAAACAAGGTAAAACATCAGAAGAAATTGCAAAACAGCTTCAAAAAGGAAAAACAGAAATCGAGCTTTTATTGAAATTTCATAACTAAAACAGTTGCGAATGGGGTAAAGCTATGATATAGTTGCAAATGGTGTTATTAATACACACGCATTTTGATGTAGTAAGTGGTGCTCTAAGCTTAGGGTAGCTTGTTGCAAGTGATAAATGCGGAGGATAAAAACCAAACATACTAGGAGGAAATACACATGTCAGTAATTTCTATGAAACAATTACTTGAAGCTGGTGTACATTTCGGTCACCAAACTCGTCGTTGGAACCCAAAAATGAAGAAATATATCTTCGTTGAACGTAACGGGATCTACATCATCGACTTACAAAAAACTGTTAAAAAATTAGAGGAAGCTTATGACTTCATGCGTCAAGTTGGTCAAGACGGTGGTAAAGTTCTTTTCGTAGGTACGAAAAAACAAGCACAAGAAGCGATCAAAGATGAAGCTGAACGTTCAGGCAACTACTACATCAACCAACGTTGGTTAGGTGGTACTCTTACAAACTTCGGTACAATTCAAAAACGTGTTGCACGTATGAAAGCAATCGAAAAGATGGAAGAAGATGGAACTTTTGAAGTTCTACCTAAAAAAGAAGTAATCCAACTTAAAAAAGAACACGAACGTCTAATCAAATTCTTAGGCGGTATCCGTGATATGCACGCTCTTCCAGACGTAATGTTCGTGGTTGACCCACGTAAAGAACGTATTGCTGTTGCAGAAGCTATTAAATTAAACATCCCTCTAGTAGGTATTGTTGATACAAACTGTGATCCAGATGAAATCGACTACGTAATTCCTGCTAATGATGATGCTATTCGCGCTGTTAAACTTTTAACTGCTAAAATGGCTGACGCTTTAATCGAGTCAAAACAAGGTGAAGAGGAAGCTCCAGCTGTAGAAGCTGCTGCTGAGTAATTCACGTTTAGAAAAAGGTGATAAGTGGCTCAAAACCCTTATCACCTTTTTTAGAACCTATCACTAAAATTTGTACAACCAATTTGAGGAGGAAACACTAAATGGCAAACATTACTGCACAATTAGTAAAAGAATTACGCGAAAAAACTGGCGCTGGAATGATGGATTGTAAAAAAGCATTAGTACAAACTGATGGCGATTTAGATGCTGCAATCGATTTCCTACGTGAAAAAGGTCTTTCTTCAGCTGCTAAAAAAGCTGACCGTATCGCTGCAGAAGGTACAACTTTCATCTTAGAACAAGGTAACGAAGCAATCATTCTTGAAGTAAATGCTGAAACAGACTTCGTTTCTAAAAACGAAAAATTCCAAGTATTAGTTTCTTCTTTAGCTGAGCAATTACTTGCTGCTAAACCTGCAACAGTTGAAGCTGCTTTAGAGCTTGCAAATGCTGAAGGTGTGAAAATTGCAGACCAAATTTCAACTGCAGTTGCAACAATCGGTGAAAAAATCACTCTTCGTCGTTTCGAAGTGAAAACAAAAACTGATGCAGATGCATTCGGTTCTTATCTACACATGGGCGGTCGCATCGGTGTGTTAGTTTCTTTAGAAGGTTCTACAGATGCTTCTGCTGCAAAAGATATTGCTATGCATATCGCAGCTATTAACCCTACTTATGTTTCTCGCGATGAAGTTTCTGCAGAAGAAGTTGAACGTGAGCGTAAAGTATTAACTGAACAAGCTCTTAACGAAGGTAAACCAGAAAACATCGTAGCAAAAATGGTTGAAGGTCGTCTTGGTAAATACTTCGAAGATGTTTGCTTACTTGACCAAACATTCGTTAAAAACTCAGATCAAAAAGTACGTGATTTCGTTGCTTCAACTGGCGGTTCAGTAAATGGCTTCGTACGTTATGCTGTAGGTGAAGGTATCGAAAAACGTGAAGATAACTTTGCTGAAGAAGTAATGAGCCAAGTTAAAGGTAACTAATTTAGCTTGCATTTGATCTTAATCAAATAATATCTAGATTTTCTAGAAAAAAATGGGGAACACAACATAGCGTGTTCCCTATTTTTCCGAAATGAACGAAAAAAAGATAAAATTGGTTCATCAACCACTCGTTATGGTGATGAACCATATAATTTCTTATTCTGCCTTATTCATAACTAGCAATTATTGTTATTTATACTATAATGGAAAAGGGAATAGAGATGTTTTAAATAAAGTCTGACGGAGGTTTACAATGAGTGTGCCACAATATAAACGAGTAGTTATAAAATTAAGTGGTGAAGCGTTAGCTGGAGAAGCGGGCTTCGGTTTATCACCAAAAATAATCAAGTCTGTTGCAGAAGAAGTAAAAGAAGTAGTAGATCTTGATGTTGAAGTTGCTGTTGTTGTAGGTGGCGGTAATATATGGCGTGGAAAAATCGGTAGCGAAATGGGAATGGATCGTGCGGCAGCCGACTATATGGGTATGCTAGCAACGGTTATGAACTCTTTAGCGTTACAAGATGCACTGGAGAAATTAGGAATTGAAACACGTGTACAATCTTCAATTGTAATGACACAAGTAGCAGAGCCATATATTCGCCGTAAAGCAGTTCGTCATCTAGAGAAAAAACGTGTAGTAATTTTTGCAGCAGGTACAGGTAATCCATTCTTCTCTACTGATACTACAGCTGCGTTACGAGCGGCTGAAATCGACGCAGATGCGATTTTAATGGCGAAAAATAATGTAGATGGTGTTTATTCTGCAGATCCGAAAATAGATGCAACTGCCGTTAAATATGATACACTCACATACTTAGACGTTATTCAACAGGGCTTACAAGTAATGGATTCAACAGCTTCTACTTTATGTATGGATAACGATATTCCGTTAATTGTCTTCTCAATTACGGAACCAGGTAATATTAAACGTGCCGTACAAGGCGAGAAAATTGGAACAGTTGTTAGGAGGAATGCATAATGGCTAAACAAGTTTTAGAACAAGCTAAAGAAAAAATGAACAAAACAATTGCCGCTTTTTCACGTGAACTAGCTTCAATCCGTGCAGGTCGTGCAAATGCTTCTCTATTAGATCGCATTACGGTTGATTATTATGGTGCACCAACACCGATTAATCAGCTTGGAGGTGTTTCGGTACCAGAAGCGCGATTATTAGTTATTACACCTTACGATAAAACAATCTTAGGTGAAATCGAAAAAGCGATTATGAAATCAGATATTGGTATTACACCAACAAATGATGGATCTGTTATTCGTTTAATGATCCCGGCTTTAACAGAAGAGCGTCGTAAAGATCTTGTGAAGCAAGTGAAAAAAGAAGCAGAGGATGCAAAAATCGCTGTACGTAATGTTCGTCGCGATGCTAATGATGATCTGAAAAAACTTGAAAAAGCTGGCGAAATCACAGAAGATGGTCTACGTGGCTACGGTGAAGATATTCAAAAATTAACAGATGAATTCATTGTTAAAGTAGATCAAGTTACGAAAGAGAAAGAAAAAGAAATTTTAGAAGTGTAAGCAACTCGCTTTGCATATCTATGATGGAACTTTTTGATGAGATGAAGGCGTCCTATAAATATCAGGACGTCTTTTCTCTTTACTTTTAAATTATTATGTAAAAGATGTAGTAAAGTCTTATACATTAAACTTTAACTTCTTTCATCAGAAGTCCCCCACCTCTATGAGTGGTGAGATGAATGCGGATTTAAGCTACTTTTCAGCGGATGTCCAAACACCTGATGAAAGAAGTTAAAGCCTCCGGCGGATGTCACGGAATCGGAGAGGAGTTCTTAGGGGATGTTAGCCTAAAACCATCGCATCCATGCGATAACGGCTAACTGACCTGCATCGGTAAAAACGCCACGTCCTGTGGCATTACCGAAATGACCGACATCGTGTCGGCCCTCGTGCAGGCCTAAGCACAAAGCCGATTCCGGACGCAATTATGCCGAGGCATAATTGATTAGTTTTAGGGAAATACCTTTCATCTATTTTTGCTTTCTTTTAAGATTAAGAAGAACTGTTCTTTACTTAAGCGAAATACATTATTGAAGATTGAACGAAATAAGGGAAACACCTCTTAATATTCATACTTGAGTGGGCATGATAAAAGTTTTCTAGCCTTTCTTTATAAAGGGATCATCACCAAAAGCTAGGGATGACATTTTGTTAAAACGTATATCATGAGGATAAGTTGATTGGAGTGGAGACTGGGCGACTACTTGGGGATTAGCGAAAGAGGAACGAAGGCTAAAAACATCACGTTCTGTGATAACGCCTGCGTCAGCAACAAAGCGCCCAGTCGGAACGGAAATCAACCCCACGTTATGGTTTATGGTGATAAGCCTAAAATGTGTGTAGTTCTAAAATAAGATAGTTCATACATAGTCAATTTAGAGGGAAAAAAAAGACAAAAAGCGCTTTTGTTTGTTATGATAGGTTAGTATACGTCCGATTAGTTGTAGTGGGGGAGTTAGCATGTTTAAAAAGCTATTAGGTAAACAAGTAAATATGGATTCACAATCATTGGAGGAACGTGTTGCCCTTGCTAAAAACGAGCCGATTCCTGCCCATGTAGCGATTATTATGGACGGAAATGGACGTTGGGCGAAGAAACGTGCCATGCCACGTGTTGCTGGGCACCACGAAGGTATGAAAACAGTACGAAAGGTAACTAGATTTGCATCAGATCTAGGTATTAAAGTTTTGACGGTGTATGCGTTCTCTACAGAAAATTGGAAGCGACCAAAACCTGAGGTCGATTTTCTAATGCGTTTACCTGTGGAATTTTTAGGTTCCTTTTTACCTGAAATGATGGAACGCAATGTACGTGTTGAAATGATAGGAGATCCATCTTTGTTACCTGCACATACGCAAAAAGCGTTGTTTGAGGCGATGGAGGAAACGAAACATAATACAGGATTAATTTTAAATTTTGCTCTGAATTATGGAAGTCGTTCGGAAATGGTTAATGCCATGAAAACCATGCTTCAAAAGGTGCAGGAAGGTCAATTAACGATGCAAGACATAACAGAAGAATGCTTGACATCTCATTTAATGACGGCTCATCTACCTGAGCCAGATTTATTAATTCGTACTAGCGGTGAAGTGCGTTTAAGCAACTTTATGTTATGGCAGCTCGCCTATACAGAATTTTGGTTTACAGATACATTGTGGCCAGATTTTAGTGAGGAAAACTTACTGGAAGCGGTGGAAAACTATCAGAAACGTAATCGCCGTTACGGTGGGTTGAAGGGAGAAGAAACAACTTGAAACAACGAATTATCACAGCAATAATTGCAGCAGCGTTATTTATTCCATTTGTTATTTATGGAAAAGTGCCGTTTACAATACTTGTGCTTGCAATGGCTGTTGTTGGCTTTTATGAAATCCTAAAAATGAAAGGTATTTCACTATTTTCAGTGCCTGGTTTTTTAGGGCTACTAACATTAATACTACTTGTTATACCAAAGGACTGGTCAAGTAAGGTAGTAGATGCATTTGGCTATTCCTCCGATTTAATGGTTGTGTATGGTCTAATGATGCTATTGCTCATATATGTAGTCCTTGTAAAAAATAAAATTACATTCGATGAAGTTGCATTTATTTTATTAGGTGCGTTTTATGTCGGGTTAGGCTTCCATTACTTAATCGAAACACGAAGCTATGGTCTAGAGTTTGTCGTATATTGTTTACTTGTAGTTTGGACAACTGACTCAGGTGCATATTTTGTTGGAAGAAAACTAGGTAAAAATAAGCTATGGCCTGAAATTTCACCGAAGAAAACTGTAGAAGGTTTTGTAGGTGGCATTGTTATTGCAGTAATCTTTGCTGTTGGTATGCAGGCAATTTATCCATTTGCGAATGGTGGCTATGTCTCGCTTATTTTCATCACAATCTTGGCATCAATTATTGGTCAAATGGGCGATTTAGTGGAATCGGCTATAAAGCGCCATTTTGACGTAAAAGATTCAGGCAAAATTTTACCTGGGCATGGCGGTATTTTAGACCGCTTCGATAGTCTACTATTCGTCGTGCCTTTACTACATTTTTTACACTTTTTTTGGTAACTAAAAACAATAGTGGCTCATCGGACGCCTCTAAAAAGCGCCCAGTCGGAACCGAAATTAACTCTACGTTATGATGATGAGCCCTAATAATAGCATTTTCCTCTAAACAGAGTGGTAATAATCGTGCTATATCATTTGCTGAGATAGAAAAAGGGGACAATTTGTCGTGAAAAAAATTAGTTTACTTGGTGCAACTGGTTCAATCGGTTGGCAAACCTATGATATTTTAAAAGAACAACGCGATGCCTTTCATTTAGTGGCGTTTTCTTCAGGAAAAAATATCGAAAAAACGCGTGAAATGATTGAAACTTTAAAGCCTGAGCTTGTATCTGTTCAATTAGAAGAAGATGCAATAATGCTCGCTAATGATTATCCACAAGTACACTTTACGTTTGGTGCAAAAGGACTTGTAGAGGTTGCTACACATCCTGATTCGACAGTGCTTGTAAATGCGGTTCTTGGAAGTGTTGGACTAGAATCGACATTGGCCGCAATTCGCATGGGCAAAACTATTGCCATTGCCAATAAAGAAACGCTTGTAACCGCTGGACATTTAGTAATGGCAGAGGCTAAGAAATACAATGCAACAATTTTGCCGGTAGATAGTGAGCATTCAGCAATTTTCCAATCGATGAATGGTGAGAATCCAAAAAATATTGAACGTTTAATTATTACAGCTTCTGGTGGTAGCTTCCGTGACAAAACACGCGAGGAATTGAAGCATGTAACGGTTGCAGATGCACTAAACCACCCGAACTGGTCAATGGGTGCGAAAATTACGATAGATTCTGCTACAATGATGAATAAAGGACTAGAAGTCATTGAAGCACATGTCTTATTTGACATGCCATATGATAAAATTGATGTACTTTTGCATAAAGAAAGTATTATTCACTCCCTAGTTGAGTATCATGATACTAGTGTCATTGCACAGCTAGGTACGCCGGACATGCGTGTACCTATCCAATATGCATTAAGCTACCCAGATCGTATGCCTCTGCATAACGGACAACGACTTAATTTAGCACAAATTGGTCAGTTACATTTTAAAGAAATGGATTTTGAACGTTATCCAGCATTGCAATTAGCATATGAGGCTGGGCGCACAGGCGGTACAATTTTAACAGCGATGAATGCAGCGAATGAAGCGGCAGTTGCGGCATTTTTACAAGGGAAAATAACTTTCCTTGAAATTGACGAAACGATTGAGCGTGTAATGCAAGCACATAACAACATATTAGTGCCAGATTTGCAAACAATTTTGCATGTAGACAGTGAAACAAGAAAAACAGTGTTAGACATGGTAAAATAAAGAGAAAGATATCGATAACTATTCGCTTTTAAAGGTGGGGGATTATGCAAACAGCTATTGCATTTATTTTAATATTTGGCCTACTTGTATTCTTCCATGAATTTGGTCACTTCTTGTTTGCGAAACGAGCAGGAATTATGGTTCGAGAATTTGCAATCGGTATGGGACCGAAAATTTATGGGAAAACACATGGTGAAACAATCTATACGCTACGTTTATTGCCGATCGGTGGTTACGTGCGTATGGCTGGTGAGGACATGGATGGCGCCGAATTACAGCCGGGCTATCGAGTAGGGCTTATTGTAGATGAAGATAATGTGGTAAAGAAAATTATCTTTAATCAAAATAATAAGCAATTACCAGATTTATTATTTTTAGAAGTTGAGCGTGCCGATTTAGAAAAGGATTTGTTTGTAGAAGGCTACGATGAAGAGGAAAAATTAGTTCGTTATAATGTTGCAAGAGATTGTATTCTCGTAGAAAACGGTAAAGAAACGTTAATTGCACCATATGACCGTCAATTTAACGCTAAAACAGTCGGTCAACGAGCTATGACAATCTTTGCAGGCCCATTATTTAACTTTATATTAGCTTTTGTTATTTATATGCTGATTGGTTTAATTCATGGTGTGCCTACGTATGAGCCAATCATTACAGAAGTAGTAGAAAATGATCCAGCTGCACAGGCAGGAATGCTTGCAGGGGATAGAGTAGTTAACATTGACGGACAAGCGGTTGAAAAATGGCAAGATTTAGCTGCTATTGTACAAGATCATCCAGGTGAAGATATTACTGTTATAGTTGATCGAAATGGTCAGCAAGTTAACCTAAATATGAAGGTAAAAGAAATAGAACAAAATGGCGATAAGTATGGTCAAATAGGGGTTAAGTATGAGAGCCCACGTGAATTTAATCCGTTAAAGTCTGTTGTTTATGGCGCTCAAGAAACTTATAATATGACTGCTAAAATATTTGAATTGCTTGGTATGTTAATTACCGGTAAATTCACGATAGATGCTTTATCAGGTCCAGTAGGAATTTATAAAGCGACAGAGCAGGTAGCTCAATATGGATTCATCAATTTAATGAATTGGGCTGCGATGTTAAGTATTAACCTTGGAATTATGAATTTACTACCGCTTCCAGCACTTGACGGTGGTCGTCTATTGTTCTTTGGTTTCGAAGCAGTAAGAGGCAAACCAATCGATCGTCAAAAAGAGGGGCTTGTTCATTTTGTAGGTATCGTCCTATTAATGATCTTAATGGTCGTAGTTACATGGAACGATATACAACGATTTTTCTTTTAACTAAATGAAAGTTAAGTTAAGTTTTTCAAGTAAAACATATTTAGAAGAAGCCCTGGCAATTACGCCAAGGTGAAAATTGATTGGAAAAACATAGCTTTGAGCGCAATTTTTTTGAAAGATTGCGTTCAAAGCTAAATTTGTTTATGCTAATTAGAGTATAAAACTTATCTATTAAAAAGGTGGAACACTGAATGAAGCAAAGTAAAACATTTATCCCAACGCTACGTGAAGTACCTGCTGATGCAGAGGTAAAATCACACAAACAATTACTGCGTGCAGGGTTTATTCGTCAAAATACAAGTGGGGTATACTCGTATTTACCGCTTGCAAAACGTGTGTTAACAAAAATAGAAAATATTGTTCGTGAAGAGATGGAAGCAATCAATTCAGTTGAGCTTTTAATGCCTTCATTACAATCTGCAGAACTATGGCAGGAGTCAGGCCGCTGGGAAAAATACGGTCCAGAATTAATGCGTATAAAGGACCGTCATAATCGTGATTTCGCATTAGGGCCAACACATGAAGAAGTGATTACAACTTTAGTACGCGATGAAATCAAATCTTATAAAAAATTACCGCTAACACTTTTCCAAATTCAAACTAAATTCCGTGATGAAAAGCGTCCTCGCTTTGGTTTACTACGAGGCAGAGAGTTTATTATGAAAGATGCATACTCTTTCCATGCATCGCGTGAAAGTTTAGATGAAACATATGATGATATGTATCGTGCTTATTCAAATATTTTCTCCCGTCTTGGTTTAAACTATCGTGCAGTTATTGCAGATGCCGGCTCAATTGGTGGGAAAGGTACCCATGAATTTATGGTGCTTTCTGAAATTGGGGAAGATACTATTGCATACTCTGATACATCTGACTATGCTGCGAACATTGAAATGGCAGAAGTTCTTGTAGACTATCAACCATCAGATGCAGCATTAAAAGACATTGAAAAAGTGGAGACACCAGATCAAAAAACGATTGAAGAAGTATCAGCTTTCTTAAATGTTGACCCTTCAAATGTCATCAAGTCATTAGTATTTGATGTAGACGGTGAATTAGTGGTAGTACTTGCTCGTGGAGATCACGAAATTAATGATATTAAACTGAAAAATGCACTTGATGCTGGTTCTGTTGAACTTGCTAGTGAAGAGGCAATCCGCGAGTTATTAGGCTGTGGAGTTGGTTCAATCGGTCCTGTTAAATTACCAGTAGACATAAAAGTAGTAGCTGACAAAGCTATTAAATCGATTCGTAACGGTGTAGCTGGTGCAAATGAGGATGGGTTCCATTTAGTAAATGTTAATCCAGAGCGTGATTTTGCAGTGAATGAATACTTAGATATTCGTTTTATTCAAGAGGGTGATCCATCTCCAGATGGACAAGGTATTATTAAATTTGCAGAAGGTATCGAGGTTGGTCATATTTTCAAGTTAGGCACAACTTACTCTGAAAAAATGAATGGTACATTCTTAGACGAGCAAGGTAAGGCACAGCCATTTATTATGGGATGCTATGGTATTGGTGTATCACGTATTTTAGCTGCTGTTGCAGAGCATTTCCAAGATGACAATGGTTTTGTTTGGCCAACACAATTAGCTCCTTATGATATCCATGTTGTACCTGTTAATACAAAGGATGAAACACAGGTTGCCTTAGCTGATGAGCTATATGGCTTATTGAAATCATACCGTTATGATGTGCTATTTGATGATCGTGCAGAGCGCGCAGGGGTTAAATTCGCAGATGCTGACTTAATTGGCTTACCTGTTCGTGTAACAGTAGGTAAAAAAGCGACTGAAGGTATTGTTGAGGTTAAATTCCGTCAAACAGGTGAAACGTTCGAATGGAAAAAAGAAGAGGTCATTGATCGCTTAAATGAATTTTTCCGCAAACATTAACTTCCTTAAAAACTTCTGTCCCAAATGGTATTAAATAGATAAAAAATTCGCGCCACTTCTCGGGGACAGCGAGCCAAGCATGAATTCATAGATGTTTAGGATTTGTGAGGCTTGATGGTCGCCCGCGGAAAGGGTGCGAATTTTTTTCTTCAAATCGTAAATGTTGGTGAGGAAATAAAACAAGGGGCATGTAAGTCTGCCTCTTTCTGAAAGTAGGTGTCAATAGATTGGAACAGCAACAAGAAGCAAGAACAAGGTTTCAAATGCTCTTGCAACAACTAGAATTAACAGATGATGTGTATATGTCTTTTTTTGAGGAAGGTGAATTATCACGACTAACTGTACACAAAAAGAATAGGCTATGGAATTTTACCATTAAATTACGAGATATACTTCCTTTTTCATTATACCAACTTTTTCGTACTCGCTTAGCTGAGAAATTTTCAGCTATCGCTGAAATCCACACAACTTTTGATACGGTAGAGCAAAATGTTACGGAGGAGCTTGTCCAACAATATTGGTTAACAATAGTAGAGCAAATCGATGATATGGCGCCAACTTTAAAAAATTGCCTAGTATCGCAAGTCCCTATGTGGAATGGGCAAAAAATTACGTTGTCCTGCATGCAAGAAATGGAATTTATGATGCTGAAAACAAAGTATGCAGAAAAGATTTCTGCAAGCTATAGTCAGTTCGGCTTTCCGCATATTGTGAGTGATTTCGTGCTTCAAGATCAAACAGAAGAAATGATTGCGGCACAGGAAGCTTTCATGGAGCAGAGGCGTTTAGAAGAAGCCGCTTTAGCTCAGCAAGCAATCCAAGATTACCAAAAACGTGAGAAGGAGAAGAAAGAAAATCCTGCTCTTGCCAATCTTGGTGATCGACCATTCCAGCTTGGTATGTTTATTAAAGATGATGAAACAATGGAAATTAAACGCATTGTTGAGGAAGAACGTCGTGTGATCATTGAAGGCTTTGTATTTGATGCAGAAGTTAAAGAGCTGAAAAGCGGTCGTTCTTTATTGCAAATTAAAATTACCGACTATACAGATTCCATCGTTGTAAAAATGTTCTCACGTGATAATGATGATGCGGAACTTATGCAATATTTGAAAAAGGGTATGTGGGTAAAAGTACGAGGCTCCGTACAAACTGACACATTCATTCGTGATTTAATCGTTATGGCAAACGATATCAATGAAATCAAAAAAGAAACACGACAGGATAAGGCTCCAGAGGGAGAAAAACGAGTTGAATTGCATTTGCATACACCAATGAGCACAATGGACGCTGTGACACCAGTTGATAGACTTGTTGCGCAGGCTGCGAAGTGGGGTCATCCAGCGGTAGCTATTACCGACCATGCTGTTGTGCAGTCCTTCCCAGAGGCTTATGCAGCAGGGAAAAAGCATGGTATAAAAGTTATTTATGGCTTGGAGGCTAATTTAGTAGATGATGGTGTGCCGATTGCTTATGCAGCTGAGCATCGATTATTAGATGATGATACCTTTGTCGTGTTTGACGTAGAGACGACAGGTCTGTCTACTGCTTACGATACGATCATTGAGCTTGCCGCGGTGAAAATTAAAGATGGGCAGGTAATCGACAAATATGAGAGCTTTGCCAATCCCCATCACCCACTTTCTGCGACGACCATTGAACTGACAGGCATTACAGATGATATGGTACGAAATGCACCAGAAGTGGAGCAAGTCATTAAGGAGTTCCATGCATTTATCGGAGATGGCATAGTAGTAGCCCATAATGCATCATTTGATATTGGCTTCTTATACACAGGCTATAAAAAATATGGGCTAGAGGGAACAATTCATCCAGTTATTGATACGTTGGAGTTAGCTCGATTACTTTATCCAACGATGAAAAACCATCGTTTAAATACACTTTGTAAAAAATTCAATATCGATTTAACTCAGCATCACCGGGCTATTTACGATACAGAAGCAACCGGCTTCTTACTTTTACAGCTGTTAAAAGATGCAGATGAATTAGGTATTAAATATCACGATGACTTTAATAAGCATATTGGTGGCGGGGATGCCTATAAAAAGGGACGACCAATGCACTGCACGATATTAGCAGTAGATAATGTTGGACTAAAAAATTTATTTAAATTAGTTACCCACTCGCATACAAAATCGTTCTATCGTGTACCTCGTGTCACACGAGCGGTCCTAGAGCAATATAGAGAAGGGTTATTAATCGGATCAGGTTGTAATAATGGTGAATTATTTGAGACGATGATGAATAAATCCCCAGAGGAAGCAGAGCAAGTTGCGAGATTCTATGATTATATTGAAGTTCAACCAAAGGCCGTGTATGCACCGTTAATTGAGCGCAATGTCGTACGTGATGAATGGACGCTTGAAGATATTATTCGCAAGCTTGTAAAGCTAGGAAAGAAAATGGATAAACCCGTTGTAGCTACCGGTAATGTCCATTACTTAGATCCAACAGATGGGATGTTCAGACAAATTCTAATTGGCTCTCAAGGTGGCGCCAATATTTTAAATAGATCGAAGTTGCCTGAAGTTCATTTTAGAACTACTGATGAAATGCTTGAAGAATTTGATTTTTTAGGACCGGATCTTGCGAAGGAAGTTGTTGTTACCAACTCTCAAAAAGTCGCCAATATGATAGGCGATGTAAAGCCAATTAAAGATGATTTATATACACCAAAAATTGAAGGCTCAGATGATGAGGTTACAAATTTAACCTATGAAATGGCTCATCTTATATACGGAGAAGAGCTTCCAGAAATCGTAAAGGCCCGAATTGAAAAGGAATTAAAATCAATTTTAGGACATGGTTTCGGAGTAATTTATTTAATTTCTGCAAAGCTTGTGAAAAAATCATTAGCTGATGGCTATTTAGTAGGTTCCCGTGGTTCAGTTGGATCTTCACTAGTAGCGACCTTTATGGAGATTACTGAAGTAAATCCACTTCCACCTCATTATATTTGTCCAAATTGTAAGCATTCCGAGTTTTTTAATGATGGTTCAGTAAGCTCAGGCTTTGACTTACCAAATAAAGATTGTACGGAATGTGGAACACCGTATAAAAAGGATGGGCAAGATATCCCA
Organism: Lysinibacillus sp. NPDC056232; assembly: GCF_042267565.1. NCBI lineage: Bacteria > Bacillati > Bacillota > Bacilli > Caryophanales > Bacillaceae > Lysinibacillus > Lysinibacillus sp. NPDC056232. Next base: position 88,534 of record NZ_JBHJTF010000001.1, read on the forward strand.
TTCGAAACGTTCCTTGGCTTTAAAGGAGATAAGGTACCTGATATCGATTTGAGTGCGACACGTTGTTAACTGAAAAGGTTAACCACCTTAGTTGGTAGAACTGCTATTTCGAAGTGTGGAATGAGAGAGTAACGCCTTGAAACACACTCGCTGAAGCTACGACAAGCGTAGATGGTATTGCAAACACCAAAAACGTTTGAAGCTCGTTAAAGTAGGCTGAAGTTCACCCAAACAGTTCGGCTGTGGAAAGAGAGATAGAAATCTCTTGTGAATGATAGGCCTGGCGTCTATAAAATTCCTATGGTTAGAAGCGGTAGAATAACCGAGACGAACCCTCGACTGACTTTTCGTGAATGTCACGTAGTAGAAATGCTACGGGGTCCAGTTAGGACTTCTAGGTGTGGATGAGTAAGTGTTAGGTTATGAAAATCCATATTGTGTTACAGGCACAATCCAGCCTAGCGGAATTTAGAGGGAACCTAAGGGAATTATGTACAGATAGAAATAGTGGAACGTGTGAAGCTCCTAACGTAAGAGAAGATTGCACTTCAATGACGACGGTGTATGGAAATGCTAAATGGCTATAACATACTTTAAAGGAGTGGCAGTAGTGCCGTAGTACTGACGAAGAAATGCTGTTGATGACTGAATAACCAATAAGTCGGAGGGAAAAACATTTCAGAGGGAAGGGCACAAGTCGTTAACGTTGAAACAAAACCTACAATAAGTCAGATTCGTGTATGACTAAAGAGAACGAAAACTTCGTAAAGGAAGTGATTAGTTGGCTGACTTAATGATTCAAAAGTTAAGAAATAACGAATATTTTGGCTTACAAGAGACATTTGATAATCTCTTTATAGAAAGCGAAAAGGGTCGATACTTTACAGATATTTATGAGCTGATTATTTCTGAAGAAAATATTTTACTCGCTTTTCGTAACCTAAAAAGTAATACAGGTAGTAAAACGAAAGGTACAAACGGACACACAATTAAACATTTAAACAAAATGAATGCCGACAAGCTAATAAAGATAATAAGAAAAAGACTTGAAAACTACAAACCACATTCGGTTAAAAGGTTGTTTATTCCGAAGCCAAACGGAAAAATGAGACCACTTGGAATTCCTACGATTGAAGATAGATTGATTCAGCAAATGTTCCTACAAGTGCTGGAGCCGATTGTAGAAGCTAGGTTTCATCCTCAAAGCTACGGATTTAGACCGAAAAGAAGCACACATGATGCATTAGCAAGGTGTTATCATTTGGTTAATCATAGTCATCAACACTTTGTGGTCGATATAGATATTAAAGGATTTTTCGATAACGTTAGTCATAAAAAGCTTATGAGGCAATTATGGACAATTGGTATAAGGGACCAAAAAGTTTTAACAATTATTAAAAAGATGCTAAAAGCTGAAATTACAGGTGAAAGTATTCCGACAAAGGGAACTCCACAAGGCGGTATCTTATCCCCGCTTCTTGCTAATATAGTATTGAACGAATTAGATTGGTGGGTATCGAACCAGTGGGAAACAAAGCCGACAAAAGTACCTTATAAACTGAAACGAAATAAAACGGATGCTCTAAAGAAAACAAGGTTAAAGCCTATGTACCTTGTCAGATATGCAGATGATTTTAAAATCTTTACAAACTCTTTTGAAAACGCTCGAAAGATTAAAGTAGCTGTTGAAAAATGGCTAAAAGAGCGTCTAAGGCTTGAGGTAAGTGAAGAAAAGAGTAAAATCACGAATCTACGTAAAAACGGTACAGATTTTTTAGGGATACGATTTAGGGCTGTTCAAAAAGGCAACGCTAAAACAGGGTATATCGTAAATTCTAAAATGGACCCTAAAGCAAAAGAAAAAGTGCAAGGGATTATAAGGTATCAGTTAGTTAAACTTAGAAAAAGTCCTACTCCAGAAAAAGTGATGAACTTTAATGCAAATATTCTTGGACTGCATAACTATTACAAAATTGCGACCAGGATATCACAAGATTTCAATGCAATAAGACATAAAGTGCATCCGAATATCAAATCATTGTTGTTTAGAAACATATTCGTGAAAACGAGGGAAACAAACAATGTCATTGATAAATTTTATGGGGATTACAATTATCAAAGATTTAAAAGTAATGGATTGCTGGTATATCCTATTGAAGCAATTCGACATGATATACGAGGACAGAGAAAGCCTGAATTTACGATTTACAATGAGAAAGACAGGTCCTTAATTCATAAAGATTTAAAACATGTGTCTGTACGTGAAATTGAGATGTTTCGTAAAGGAATATATAAAGCTAAAAGTGTTTTGTATGAAAATAATCGCCTGAGTAAGTATGTGGCTCAAAAAGGGAGTTGCGGAATAACAGGAGAAAGACTTACTCCACATCAAGCCGTTTGTCATCATATTAAGCCGACAGCTCACGGTGGAACAGACGACTATGATAACCTGATTATTATCAACAGGAGTTATCACATGCTTGTTCATACAAAAGACCCGCTCGCTTATAAAGATTATGTAAAGATATTAGCTCGATTCGAAAAGAAGGCTATAAATAAAATAAACGAACTAAGAACGGAAGTAGGAAATCCAAAGCTTAGTTTATAAATTTCAACAAAGTTAACGATGGAACGCCGTATGACGCCGAAAGGGTCACGTACGGTGTGGGACGGGGGAAAAGCTGGAGATAATATCAAAAGTTTACCTATCGTCATACTTCTCCGGGGAATATCAACCACAAGCTCATAACTATACGAAGGTACTATTCGGTGAAGATTATGTATATCGTGCCGGGACAATCGGTACTGTTGCGGAGAAAACAGCTTATGGCTATGTAAAGGGCTATGCCAATGATAACAATCTACATTTCCGCGGTGCCGAGGTAGATCGATTAGTGCAAGGCTGTACAGGCGTTAAACGTACATCAGGACAGCACCCTGGAGGAATTATCGTAGTACCAGATTATATGGATATTTATGATTTCTCACCAGTGCAATTCCCTGCGGATGCACAGGATGCAGAATGGCGTACAACGCACTTTGATTTCCATTCCATTCACGATAATATTTTAAAGCTTGATATACTTGGGCACGATGATCCGACTGTGATTCGGATGTTGCAGGATTTATCAGGGATAGATCCAAAAACGATTCCAACTGATGATCCAGTCGTTATGAAAATCTTTAGTTCTCCAGAATCTTTAGGCGTAACAGAAAAACAAATTGGCTGTAAGACAGGAACACTTGGCATTCCTGAGTTCGGTACCCGTTTTGTACGCCAAATGCTTGAAGATACAAAGCCATCAACATTCTCGGAGCTCGTGCAAATTTCAGGACTATCTCACGGAACAGACGTATGGCTGGGTAACGCGCAAGAGTTAATTCAAAACGGTACATGTGTGCTGAAAGAAGTAATCGGCTGTCGTGACGATATTATGGTGTATTTAATTTATCAAGATCTAGAACCGTCACTGGCGTTTAAAATTATGGAATCCGTGCGTAAAGGGAAAGGATTATCTGAAGAATTTGAAGCGGAAATGCTGGCGAATAAAGTACCAGGCTGGTATATCGAATCATGTAAAAAGATAAAATACATGTTCCCGAAAGCCCATGCTGCAGCTTACGTGTTAATGGCAGTTCGTATTGCATGGTTTAAGGTACATTTCCCAATTCTTTATTATGCAGCGTATTTCACAGTACGTGCAGATGATTTTGATTTAATTGCCATGGTACAGGGCCCGCAAATGATTCGTACAAAAATTGATGAAATCAATCTGAAGGGCTTAGATGCTTCAACAAAAGAAAAAAACTTATTAACTGTAATGGAACTAGCACTAGAAATGTGTGAGCGTGGTATGAGCTTCCAGAAGGTGGACTTATATCGTTCACATGCTAGTGAATTTATCATTGATGGGAACACTTTAATTCCACCATTCGATGCGATTCCTGGACTTGGTACAAACGTTGCTAAACAAATTGTAGCAGCACGTGAGGACGGAGAATTTTTATCGAAGGAAGATTTACAGCAACGAGGACGAGTATCCAAAACATTAATAGAATATATGGATCAATTGGGTTGTTTAGAAGGAATGCCTGATGCCAATCAGTTATCACTTTTCTAAGAAGGTTAGTTTTGAAGGCATCTTCATCAAATTCACGAATAACTTCTCTGCATTATGTTCAAATTAAGGCTTATAAAGTTGGGGATGACAATTTGTTAAAATGTATACCATGTATATAGTTGATTAAAGGTAATGCTGGGCGACTCTGGGAAAGCGCCCAGTCGGAACGGAAATCAACCCCACGTTATGATGATGAGCATAAAAATAAAGCACAAATCTCAATTTCCAGACACAATTAGGGCTATCTATAACTTCTTTCAAGAAATGTTTTCTGTAGCGAAAGCGAAGCGTCAGAAGTCTCCCGCCTCTATCGGTGGTGAGACTGACCTGCATCGGTAAAAACGCCACGTCCTGTGGCATTACCGAAATGACCGACATCGTGTCGGCCCTCATGTTGTTTGCTGTCGCTACGTTAGCACTGCGCTTTTGCACAAAAAACATCTGCTGCTGTCGCGCAATAAACATCTGCAGGCCTAAGCCCAAAGCCGATTCCGGACGTAATTATGCCGATTCATAATAGATTAGATGTCTAGAAAAAGGAAATTTGCATTGTGCTGTAAACTATGCTATCCTTATTGTAATAATTTGTTGATATTTTTCCAGCAAAAGAGTGGGACCTTCCCGCTCTTTTCTGTTGTTATACCGTAGCAAAACAAATTTTGACTAACAGCAGGTAAGACCGTTAAATTTCACCAAAGCTACTGGTGGAATTTCTGTTTTATTACGCCAGATTTTGATAGATACAGGAGGAAACAATGAGCAAAGTACCATCTTTAATTGAAGAGCTCGCTAAACCGATTGTTGAAGAGTTGAATCTTGAGCTTGTAGATGTCGAGTTCGTAAAAGAAGGACGTAACTGGTTTTTACGTGTTTATGTGGATACACCTGAGGGTGGAATTGACATTGAACAATGTGCTCAAGTTAGTGAACGACTAAGTTTGCTATTGGATGAAAATGATCCAATTACACAAAACTATTATTTAGAAGTTTCTTCACCTGGAGCAGAACGTCCATTAAAAAAAGATACTGATTTTGAAAAAGCGATTGGCAAATTTATTTATGTTAAAACCTATGAGTCCATCAAGGACATGAAGGAATTCCAAGGCTACTTAACGTCATATGATGAACATACATTAGTGATGGAAGTACGCATTAAAACGCGTAAAATTACAATAACGATTGAACAAGAAAAAATCGCATTGGCACGACTTGCCATCGATTTTTAAGCATAATGCATATTTAGGAGTGAAAACAAAAATGAGTAGTGATTTGTTAGATGCGCTAAATGCGCTAGAAGAACAAAAAGGAATTTCAAGAGATGTGTTAATTGAAGCAATAGAAGCGGCATTAGTTACAGCTTACAAACGCAACTTCAATCAAGCACAAAATGTTCGTGTGGACTTAAATTTAGATAAGGGCTCTATTCGTGTCTTTTCACGTAAAGATGTTGTTGAAGAAGTAGAAGATGAACGTTTACAAATCTCTGTAGAAGATGCCAAGGCAATCAACCCTGCATATCAATTAGAAGATATCGTGGAGCAGGAAGTGACACCTCGAAACTTTGGTCGTATTGCTGCACAGACAGCGAAACAAGTTGTTACACAACGTGTGCGCGAAGCAGAACGTGGCCTAATTTACGAGCAATATGTGGACCGTGAAGATGATATCGTAACTGGTGTAGTTGAGCGTCTAGATGCTCGTAATATTTACGTAGGTTTAGGAAAAGTAGAGGCTGCATTACCACAAAACGAACAAATTCAAGGTGAAACATATCATCCACACGATCGCATTAAGGTCTATATTACAAAAGTTGAACGTACAACACGCGGACCACAAGTAATTGTTTCACGTACACATCCTGGTTTATTACGCCGCTTATTTGAAATGGAAGTACCTGAAATCTACGAAGGTATCGTAGAAATTAAATCAATCGCTCGTGAAGCAGGGGACCGTTCTAAGATCTCTGTTTATGCACATAACGAAGAGGTAGATCCAGTAGGTTCATGTGTAGGGGCAAAAGGCGCTCGTGTGCAAACAATTGTAAATGAATTGAACGGCGAAAAAATCGATATCGTTGAATGGTCAGAAGATCCAGTTGTGTTTGTAGCAAATGCTCTTAGCCCATCAAAGGTTTTAGATGTTCAAGTAAATGAAGAAGAAAAATCTACTACAGTTGTTGTTCCAGACTATCAATTATCACTAGCAATTGGTAAACGTGGTCAAAATGCTCGTTTAGCTGCCAAGCTAACTGGCTGGAAAATTGATATTAAGAGTGAAACAGATGCTCGTGAGTTAGGTATTTATCCATCTGCTACAAGCACTTTCATACCTGCTGAGGATGAAGAAAGTGATTTTGATGATGTGGCAGTTGACTTATATCAAGACGACGAAGAATAAGTAAGAAAGCCCGTGTGACTAGTTAACTACCATTATTCAGTAGGCGTTGGGCTGCGCCGACTGAATAATGGCAGAGCCTACAATGGAAAATATTACGGTAATAAATTAAAATGCAAGTATATAACCAATGTAGTGCATGGCTAGTCCACCTCTTACGACAAGCTTCAGAGAGGAAAGGTGATTCTTATGGCTATTAATAAAAAAGTACCTCTTCGAAAATGTGTAGCTACTGGAGAAATGCTACAAAAGAAAGAAATGATTCGTGTCGTTCGTTCGAAAGAGGGCGAGGTAAGTGTAGATGTCTCCGGGAAAAAACCTGGACGTGGTGCCTATGTCTCTAAATCGGAGGAAGCGATTGAAATCGCCCGAAAGAAAAATGTTTTAGGGCATCAACTTGATGTGAAAATCCCTGAAGAAATCTACGATGAACTTATATTGTTGATTCGTAGGGAGTCTATACTATGATCAATCAAGCAGTGCATAATTTGCTTGGAATAGCGGCAAGAGCCCGTAAAGTGATTTCAGGGGAAGAGTTAGTAGTAAAGGAAGTTCGCAATGGTAATGCTAAGCTAGTACTGCTTGCAAACGATGCTTCTAAAAACTCTAGCAAAAAAATTCAAGATAAATGCACGTACTACAACGTTGAGTATCATGTAATTGGTGATCGTTATGATCTAGGACATGCTACAGGTAAAGAGGCCCGAGTGGCTTTAGCTATTACCGATAAAGGTTTTGCAAGCAAATTGTCTAGTCTACTCAACGAAAAATAATCGGGGGTGAGCAGATGACCAAAATCAGAGTTCATGAATATGCGAAACAAGTGAATAAAACGAGTAAAGAGGTTATTGAAGCACTAAATAAATTAAATGTGAGCGTAACAAATCATATGTCAATGTTAGAAAAAGACATAGTGACAAAGTTAAACCAAACATTTAAAAATATTAAAGATGTGAAGCAACCTACTCAAAATGTATCGCAAAAACAACAGCAACCGGTAAAAAAGCAAGAAGGGCAAAAGCAACAATCTGCTACTTCTAAGCCTAAAACAAGTAATCAGCAACAAACGCGTCAAAACTCAAATTCGTCTAACGAAAAATCTAAGAATACAAAAGGTAGTCAAAATCGAAATATGACAAATAATAATAATAACAATAATAATAATAATAATAATCGCAGAGGTGGCGGAGGTTACAACCAACGTCCAAGACCAGGAATTCATGGCGGAAAACGTCGCCATCCAAAAACACACCAACCAAGTCAGCCAATGAAACAAAAGGAATTACCAGAAAAAATTACTTTTGTTGAATCACTTTCTGTAGCAGAATTAGCTAAAAAATTACACCGTGAACCATCAGAAGTTATTAAAAAATTATTTATGCTTGGTGTAATGGCAACAATTAACCAAGAATTAGATAAGGATGCAATTGAATTAATTTGCGCAGACTATGGTGTAGAAGTTGAAGAAGAAATTCGTGTAGATATTACGGATTTAGAAACACACTTCGAACAAACAGAAGAAGTTAACGAGGAGAACTTATCAGAACGTCCTCCTGTAGTGACAATTATGGGACACGTTGACCATGGTAAAACTACATTGTTAGACTCTATTCGTAATACTAAAGTTACCGCTGGAGAGGCTGGAGGTATCACTCAGCATATCGGTGCGTATCAAGTAACTGAAGGCGACAAAAAAATTACTTTCCTTGATACACCAGGACACGCTGCGTTTACAACTATGCGCGCGCGCGGTGCGAAAATAACGGACTTAACGATTTTAGTGGTAGCTGCGGATGATGGCGTTATGCCACAAACAGTAGAAGCAATTAACCACGCAAAAGCAGCAGAAGTACCAATTATTGTTGCAGTTAACAAGATGGATAAACCTTCAGCTAATCCAGACCGTGTGATGCAAGAGTTAACAGAGCATGGCCTAGTTCCTGAAGCTTGGGGCGGCGAAACTATTTTCGTACCAATCTCTGCATTAAAAGGCGAAGGCATTGACACATTACTTGAAATGATTTTACTTGTCGCTGAAGTTGGGGAACTAAAAGCGAACCCTAATCGCTTAGCACTTGGTACAGTAATTGAAGCACAGCTAGATAAAGGTCGAGGCTCTGTAGCAACGCTTTTAGTACAAGATGGAACATTAAAAGTTGGGGACCCAATTGTTGTTGGCCATACTTATGGTCGTGTACGTGCTATGGTGAATGACAAAGGCCGTCGTGGGAAAGAAGCTGGACCATCAACGCCAGTAGAAATCACAGGTTTAAATGATGTACCACAAGCTGGCGACCGTTTCGTTGTCTTTGAAGACGAAAAAACAGCACGTCAAGTTGGAGAAACTCGTGCAATGTCAGCGATTCAAGCACAACGTTCAGAAAAACAACGCGTAACGCTTGATAACTTATTCGAACAAATGAGTCAAGGCGAAATGAAAGAGCTTAACTTAATTGTTAAGGCTGACGTTCAAGGTACTGTAGAAGCTATGGCTGCATCATTAATGAAAATTGATGTTGAAGGCGTAAACGTGAAAATTATTCACACTGGTGCTGGAGCGATTACAGAATCAGATATTTCTCTTGCTGCGGCTTCAAATGCAATTGTTATCGGCTTCAACGTTCGTCCAGATGTCAATGCAAAACGTGCAGCAGAAGAAGAGGGCGTAGATATTCGTCTACACCGCATTATCTATAAAGTAATCGAAGAAATTGAACAAGCAATGAAAGGTATGCTTGATCCAGAATTCGAAGAAAAAATTATTGGTCAAGCAGAAGTTCGACAAACAATTAAAGTATCAAAAGTTGGTACAATTGCTGGTTCATACGTAACAGAAGGTAAAGTAACTCGTGATTCAGGCGTACGTGTGATTCGCGATAACGTAGTAATTTTTGAAGGTGAATTAGATACACTTAAACGTTTCAAAGATGAAGTAAAAGAAGTTGCCAGAGGTTACGAATGTGGTATTACAATTACAAACTTCAACGATATTAAAGAAGGCGACATTATTGAAGCCTATATTATGGAAGAAGTTAAACGTGCTTAATGATTGTTTACGCAGAGGTTGAATTTATTATTCAAACTGCCCATTCGTTGAAGGAAAAACGTGCTGTCTTACAGCGTATGATTACCCGCACGAAACAAAAATTTAATGTATCCATTGCGGAAATTGACCATCAAAATGTATGGCAACGCACGAAATTAGCGCTTGTTGCTGTTTCTTCTTCAAAAGAAGCAGCCGAGCGTGAGATTAATCACGCGCTTCACTACTTACAGTCAAATCCATCTTGGGAACAGCTAAATGTGTGGCGAGACTATTTATAAGTAACATTAGAAGTTGTGTTGTATGGTTTACCACCCTTGCATGTAAATATAGGTGCAAGTGAGGACACAACTTTCTGTACATCGAAATTGAGGTGACAAACTATGTCTCTACGCTCAAACCGTGTCGCTGAGCAAATGAAAAAAGAGCTTGGTGATATTATTGGACGTAAAATAAAAGATCCGCGTGTTGGTTTCGTTACTGTTACTGGTGTTGAGGTGACAGGTGATTTACAGCAAGCGACAATTTATATTACAACTCTAGGCAATGAACGTGAAAAAGAGGAAACACTAAAAGCTTTATTAAAGGCTGCTGGTTTCATTCGCTCAGAAATCGGTTCACGAATCCGTTTACGTCGTACACCAGAACTAATTTTTGAATTCGATTCATCTATTGAATATGGGAACCGTATTGATACATTGCTACGTGGTTTACACGAAGAATAAGCTTAACTTAAAAAAGTCTGCCATATGCATGTTCATGCAGGCAGGCTTTTTATATTGATTTGAAAAATAACAAGGCATTTAAAAAGTAACGGACAATTAAAATAGGCTAAAAATGAATTGATTTTAGGAGGAAATGTATGAACGGTATTTTACCGCTTTGGAAGGAACGCGGCATGACAAGTCATGATTGCGTCTTTAAATTACGAAAAATTTTACGCACCAAAAAAGTTGGACATACAGGCACACTTGATCCAGGCGTTGAGGGAGTTCTCCCGATTTGTATCGGTCAAGCAACACGCATCGCAGAATATTTAACGGATGCAGGAAAAACCTATGAAGCCGTTATTTCAATTGGTCGTACAACGACAACTGAAGATGCAGAAGGAGAGACGGTTGAGCAAAATAGTATGAATAAAAAGTTCACACGTACTCAATTACAAGAAGTTTTAGCTTCGCTAACAGGTGTGATTCAACAAACGCCACCGATGTTTTCAGCTGTCAAAGTAAATGGTAAACGTCTCTATGAATATGCCCGAAAAGGCGAAATTGTCGAAAGACCTACACGACAAGTTACTATTTATGCATTAGAACTACTAGATGATGTAGAAATATATGAAGGGGAAGAAATTACATTCCCAGTACGTATAGAGTGTAGTAAAGGGACGTATATTCGAACACTAGCTGTGCAAATCGGAGTGGCACTTGGCTATCCAGCACATATGAAAGAGCTCGTACGTACAGCCTCAGGTACATTTACGCAAGAGAATTGCTTTACGTTGGCACAAGTTGCTGAACTGATGGAAGCTGAACAAATTGATACATGCATTTTACCAGTTGAGTATGCATTAACAGATTATCCATTTATTGAAATAACTTCTGCTAATGAAAAAGAAATTTTCAATGGACAAGTGCTTCCCGCAGATGCATTATTAAAGATACATGATAAAATTGTTTTTGGAATCAACGGGAAAGCAATTGCGGTCTATCAAGCCCATCCTACAAAGGAAGGGTTTATGAAGCCACATAAGATGTTTCCGACGATAGAGTAGGAGGATTTTTTGTATGGAGGTCATTCATTTAAAATACCCACACCAGCTACAGCAACGAGAAAGCATGCAAGCATATTCATTGGCACTTGGTTTTTTTGATGGTGTACATAGAGGGCATCAGGAAGTAATTAAGGCAGCGAAGGAAGAAGGAGACAAACGTCAAATTCCAACGGCTGTTATGACATTCGATCCACATCCTTCTTTAGTGCTTGGCGGACGTAACGAAAAAGTATTTTATATAACGTTATTACAGCAAAAATTGCAACTTTTTGAAGAACAAGGTGTTGATACAGCATTTGTTGTCCATTTCACATCTGATTTTGCAAAGCTTTCACCTGATGCATTTATTGATACATTTATTCGTGGGTTGAATATTCAACATGTTACAGCTGGCTTTGACTATTCTTTTGGTGCATTCGGTAAAGGTAAAATGGAAGATATGCGTGCATTGAGTAATGGAGATTACGGCGTAACGGTTGTTGAAAAGAAAACTGACGATATCGAAAAAATTAGCTCTACACGTATCCGAAAGCTATTGCAAGAGGGAGATATGGAAGCAGCAAGATTGCTCCTAGGACGACCATTTGAAATTACGGGTATCGTTGTACATGGTGATAAAAGAGGACGCACAATAGGTTTCCCAACTGCTAATGTCCAAGCGTTAGAGGGGACTTATATTCCAGCAAGCGGTGTGTATGCGGTTCGATTACTTGTACAAAATAACTGGTATGATGGTGTATGTAATGTAGGCTATAAACCAACATTTAAAGATCCAAATGACAAGCAATTATCCATCGAAGTCCATATATTAAACTTCGAAAAAAATATCTACGGTGAAGAAGTGCATGTCGCTTGGTATAAACGTATAAGAAGTGAACGAAAATTCGATGGGATCGAAGCTTTGAAAGCACAAATCCAAAATGATAAACAGGAAGCAATTAAATATTTTGCAACTATTACCAAAGGTTAAAGCGTACACCATGAGTTGATTGGAGTGGAGACTGGGCGACTCCTTGGGGATCAGCGATAGAGGAACGAAGGCTAAGAGCATCACGTCCTGTGATAACGCCTTCGTGACCAACATCCTGTCGCTGCCGCTACGTTACACTACGCTTTCGCACAAAAAACATCTGTTGGCCCAAACGGCTCATCGGACGCCCCCAGGAAGCTTTGCTCTGTGCGAAAGGGAAGCGTCAGCGACAAATGTTTTATCTGCGCGAAAGCGAAGCGTCAGCGACAAAGCGCTCAGTCGGAACGGAAATCAACCCCACGTTATGGAGATGAGCTTAAATCTGCTTTAGCCTATAAATAGGCGCTTACGTTAACACTTGCTAGACCTTTTGATTTATGGTAACATTCATAAGTGCATAATATGCTTAACCTTAGCTCGGTATATCGATGACTCCAACGTTTACTGTGCTAATGGGGATTAACAATTATTTAGGAGGTCCATACAAATGGCTATTTCAAAAGAACGTAAAAACGAACTAATTGCTGAGTACCGTACTCACGAAAGTGACACTGGTTCTCCAGAAGTACAAGTTGCAGTATTAACAGAGGAAATTAACGCTCTAAATGCTCACTTACGTACACACAAAAAAGATTTCCACTCTGAGCGTGGTCTTCTTAAAATGGTAGGTCGTCGTCGTCACCTATTAAAATATCTTCGTGAAACTGACGTACAACGTTACCGTGAACTAATCACTCGTTTAGGCTTACGTCGCTAATTGTCGATCGAAAAGCGGGATTAATCCCGCTTTTTCTTTATGTTTATAAACATTAAGAAGACGGATTGAGAAAAAAAGCATATATGACATGAATTTCAAGCAAAAAAACATCGTTTCAATCAAGTATAGAAATAAATCCTAAATAAATTGGCAATAACTGAATTTAAATGTATGATTATTTAATGAAATATTTAGCATAGAACAAGCATTTTTGGTACACTTACTATTAGTACATACAGACGAAGTAAGTGTTTTTATAATAGAGAGGGGTTCATTGAATGAACGAAAAGAAAGTCTATTCCTATGAATGGGCTGGCCGTCCACTAGTAATCGAAGTTGGACAGTTAGCAAAACAAGCAAATGGGGCCGTATTAGTACGCTATGGTGATACATCAGTACTTTCAACAGCAACAATGTCAAAATCACCGAAACCACTTGATTTCTTCCCATTAACAGTAAACTATGAAGAACGTTTATACGCAGCAGGTAAAATTCCTGGTGGCTTTATTAAACGTGAAGGCCGTCCGTCTGAAAAAGCAATACTAGCAAGCCGTTTAATCGACCGTCCGATTCGTCCGATGTTCCCAGACGGTTTCCGTAATGAAGTACAAGCGATTTCGATGGTCATGTCTAACGATCCGGATTGCACGTCTGAAATGGCTGCAATGGTTGGTTCATCATTAGCGTTAGCTATTTCAGATATTCCATTCGGCGGACCGATTGCAGGTGTACAAGTTGGATATATCGACGGTAAATTTATCGTGAACCCAACAGTGGAACAATCTAATCAATCAACAATCCATTTATCTGTAGCAGGTAACAAGGATGCTATCAACATGGTTGAAGCAGGTGCACTAGAAGTACCGGAAGAAGTAATGCTAGAAGCTATTATGTTCGGTCATGAAGAAATCAAAAAAATTATTGCTCTCCAAGAGCAAATCGTTGCAGAAGTAGGAAAAGAAAAATTACCTGTAACATTATTTGAAATTGATGAAGCGATTCAAGCAGATATAAAAGCAACTTGTGAGACTGACATGCATGATGCTATTCAAACAGCTGAAAAACATGCACGTGATGAGGCTATTAAAGCAGTAAAAGATCGTGTTATTGCTTCTTATGAAGAGCAAGAAGCTGATGAAGTAACAATGAAGCAAGTTCATACAATTCTAGATAAAATGGTTAAAGACGAAGTACGTCGTCAGATCACAGAAGATAAAGTTCGTCCAGATGGTCGTAAGTTAGACGAAATCCGTCCACTTTCTTCTGAAACAGGCTTATTGCAACGTACTCATGGTTCAGCATTATTTACGCGTGGACAAACACAGGCCCTTTCTATTTGTACATTAGGTGCACTTGGGGATGTACAAATTATCGACGGTTTAGGTGTAGAAGAATCAAAACGCTTTATGCATCACTATAACTTCCCACAATTCTCTGTAGGGGAAACTGGCCCAATTCGTGGACCAGGTCGTCGTGAAATCGGTCATGGTGCATTAGGAGAACGTGCTCTTGATGCGGTTATTCCAGATGAATCTGTATTCCCATATACAATCCGTTGTGTATCGGAAGTACTTGAATCAAACGGTTCTACATCTCAAGCTTCTATCTGTGCTTCAACGTTAGCGATGATGGATGCTGGTGTTCCATTAAAGGCTCCTGTAGCAGGTATTGCAATGGGTCTTATTAAAAAAGGAGAACACTACTCTATTTTAACTGATATTCAAGGTATGGAAGACCACCTTGGAGATATGGACTTTAAAGTTGCAGGTACAGCTAAAGGTGTAACAGCACTTCAAATGGACATTAAAATTGATGGTTTATCACGCAATATTTTAGAAGAAGCATTAACACAAGCTAAAATTGGCCGTATGCACATTTTAGAATCAATGCTTGCTACTCTTGCAGACCCACGTGAAAAATTATCTAAATTTGCACCGAAAATTGTGATCGTGAAGATTAATCCTGATAAAATTCGCGATGTCATCGGACCTGGTGGTAAACAAATTAACAAAATTATTGAAGAAACTGGCGTAAAAATTGATACGGAGCAAGATGGTACAATTTACATCTCTTCTGCAGATGAAGAAATGAACGCTCGTGCAAAACAAATTATCGAAGACATCGTACGTGAAGCAAAAGTTGGCGAGTATTACTTATCAACAGTTAAACGTATTGAAAAATTCGGTGCGTTCTGTGAAATATTCCCAGGTAAAGATGGTTTACTTCACATCTCTGAAATTCAAGAGGAACGTACAAAACAAGTTGAAGATGTCTTAAAACTTGGCGATCAATTACTTGTAAAAGTTATTGAAATTGACAAGCAAGGTCGTGTGAATTTATCTCGTAAAGTAGTGATCCAAGAGGAAAAAGAACGCGCTGAGCAAGATAAATAATAAATTGTAGAAAAGGCTGCGTATAATGCGCAGCCTTTTTTAAATCAAGTATAAGGAATTTGGTTCAATAAGGGATATTTTGGGGGAAGCTTCACATTATGGTTCATCATAAAAGTCGTGGATGACTTTTAGTAAAACGTATACTATGTAAATAAGTTGATTGGAGTGGAGAATGGGCGACTCCTTGGGGATTAGCGATAGAGGAACGAAGGCTAAAACCATCACATCCTGTGATAACGCCTTCGTGACCAACATCGTGTTGGCCCGAGACCCTGGAGCGAGCATCGCGAGTGAAGCGGCTCATCGGACGCCCCCAGGAAAGCGTCCAGTCGGAACGGAAATCAACCACACGTTTTGGTGATGATCCCACATTATGCCTTTGATATAGAACCAGAGATAAATTGGGGGAGATTTTTTGGTACAAGTACATACATGTCAGAATGGTGTGCGTATTGTGTCTGAGCAAATCGATCATGTAAGATCCGTTGCGCTAGGCATTTTTGTTAATGCAGGATCTCGTTATGAGCTATCTGAGGAAAATGGGATTACGCATTTTATCGAACATATGCTTTTTAAAGGGACAAAAACTCGAACAGCTCGCCAAATTGCAGAAGAATTTGACCGTATTGGTGGAGAGTTAAATGCTTTTACATCCAAGGAAAACACTTGTTATTATGCAAAGGTTTTAGACCATCATGCTGAGCTTGCCGTTACAATATTAGCAGATATGTTCTTTAATTCTACGTTTGCAGAGGAAGAGTTAGAGAAGGAAAGACAAGTTGTACTAGAGGAAATACTAATGAGTGAAGACGCGCCTGATGACGATGTTCATGAAAAGCTATGGGAAGTCATGTATCCAAACGATGCACTGGGTCGTCCAATACTAGGAACTGCGACTACTTTAAAAACATTTACAGCAGATATGATACGTAACTATATGGCTAAACATTATGGTCCAGAATCAGTTGTTATTTCAATAGCGGGAAATATCTCTACAAAGCTTATACAAACAATTGAAGACTTATTTGGCCAATATCAGCCATCTCCACTTGTGGTTGAGCCTGTGCTAATGAATCCTCATTTTTATCCAGGAGAGATTTCAAAAACTCGCGATACGGAGCAAGCGCATTTAGCCATTTCTTATCCAGCAATTGGTGTAAAAGATCCAGATATGTATAGCTTTATTGCACTTAATAATATTATTGGTGGTAATATGAGTTCTCGTCTGTTCCAAGAAGTACGCGAAGAACGTGGTTTAGCCTATTCAATATTTTCTTACCAATCCTGTTATGCAGATGTTGGCGCATTTACGATTTATGGTAGTACAAGTCGTCAGCAATTATCACAGCTTCAACATACAATTGATGCGACATTACTTGATGTCGTAGCAGGTGGCGTGACTGAGGAAGAACTTATGAATGCGAAGGAGCAGCTGAAGGGTAGTTTTGTACTCGGTCTAGAGGGGACAGGCGCTCGTATGAATCGCAACGGTACAAGTGAGTTAGTGCATCGCAGACATCGTTCTGTAGACGAAGTATTAGCGTCCATCGATGCCGTATCAATAGACTCGATTGATCGCTTAATAGCAAAAATCTTGAAAGCTGAGCCAGCCATTTCAATTATTGGCCCAGAAGCTTAAAAAAAGGTTGCCCTAAATGGGCAACCTTTTTTTATAGTGTTGAAAAACAAAATGGACAAGGAAATCTTTGTGAATGTTGTGACGTTTAGATGAGGGGATTTCCGTTCCGGGCTTTTCGTTTTCTATGGACGAGCGTCGAGCCGCTTCCTCCGTTAAAATGTTGCTTCACTTTTGCAAAAAAACATTCGTCGTTGCTGCTAGGGGAGAAAGCGCAATTGGATCAGATATATGAATTGATTGAAGGCAGCAAAAAAGCCTTAATGAGATAGATTTTACTATGGGTTCACAATAATTAGTCAATAACTATAATAAATTTTAAAAAGTTGTTAAAAAGTTGATATCTGTATGTTTTTATAGTTATAAGGAGATGTTCATTCTTAGTTAAACTAAAAAACTTTTGAAGGAGAGGGATTAAAATGAAAAGCATGATCGAAGTTCAAAATGTAAGTAAGACTTTAAATAAACGAAAGGTTATTCAAAATATGACGTTTAATATTATGAAAGGAGATATATGCGGCTTTATTGGTCCAAATGGGGCTGGTAAAACTACACTTATGAAAATGGCTACCGGACTAATAAAACCTAACGATGGGGAAATTTTAATAAATGGGATTGATGTTCAAAAGGATAGAGAAAAGGCACTGTCTGGGGTTGGAGCAATAATAGAAGTTCCAGTGTTTTTTGAATATATATCAGGAAGAAAGAATCTCAGAAATCTTGCTAGATTAAATAGTGGAATGAATCGTAAAGAACAGTTAAATAAAGTTGAAGAAGTATTAGAACTTGTTGGACTAAAAGATAGGGGCAATGATTTAGTAAAAAACTATTCTTTAGGAATGAAACAAAGGTTAGGTATTGCACAGTCATTACTTAATAATCCATCCATTGTTATTTTAGACGAACCTTCTAATGGGCTAGACCCCGTTGGTATGAAAGATTTGCGTGAATTAATACTCAGTCTTGCAAAAAAATTCGAAATTACTTTTTTTATCTCTAGTCATCTTCTCGATGAGCTTCAAAAGATTTGTAATAAATATATATTTATTAAAGAAGGATGTATTAAATGGGTTGGGGATGCTGACAGCCTATTAATGGATAAAGAAAAAGATTTAGAAGAGATTTTTTTAGATCTCATGGCATAATTCCCGTTTTCATCGAAGAAAAGTTGAAAAATCCTGAAAAATTTAATAGATCTGAAACAAAGGATGGTTTTAATGTTTAAATCATTGTTTATATATGAGTTTGAAAAGTTTTGGTTTAAAAAGATAAATGTGGTCTGTTTTATAGCGATACTTATAGTGAATTTTTTAGCACTGAAATTCGCTTTACAATCTAACAAAACAGCAGAAATGACAGATATAGTATTTAGTTCAAGTCTTAACTTTCATATAACTAGTTTACAAGAAATGCTTATAACTGCTTTTAACGCAATTGTCATAACTTTTTGTATTTTGAGTTTTCATGAGGAATATAGAAAAGGTTATCTAAGAATGACATTTACCAGAGGAATTTCAATAAGCAAGTTATATATAGCAAAGTCATTAGTAATGTGTCTAAATATATTTTTAATAATTTTAATCCATTGTATAGTCTCTTTACTTTTTGCTTTAATATTTCTTCCTAAAGCGAATGTTTCACCATTATTTTTTAAAGAAGGGCTATACAGCGTAATAGATGTCATTTTGTTTTCTATAAAATACTATATTTTGGCATATTTGAGCCTTTTGACTTTTGGAAGTATTATCGAGTTTTTATCAATTAAATGTAAATCAATAGCCGGTGTTTTGGGCCTAAGTCTAGGCTTTGTATTTCTTAATATTGTTTATATTGCTTACGTACCTATCGTATTTAAAAACTATGCGGATAGTGATCCTATAGTACTGAATTATAGTTCAATATCCACTATATTTATCCAAGCAAAAGGAGCAGCATATTTTGCTGCTGGAATTACAGATGTTTTTTTATATAGTATGATTATCATTTTTCTAATTTTCAAATCTTTATCATATTTAGCTTTTACGAATAAACATTATTTAGAGTAATGGAGGACAGTTTTATGCTAAGAATTATTAAATCAGAATTCGGGAGAATGTTTTATAAAAAAAGCACAAAGATTATATACGCAATAACTATTTTATTTCCCATTTTAATCTTCTACTTTTTTCAACAGCGATGGGGTAACGACTATTATACAGTTGATGGCGTACAGTATTCATTAAATAATCTTAATTACCCAGTAACACAAATGCTCGAATTTAATGCGTTATTTATTTTCATTATTTTACCACTATTTTTTAGCGAATCTTTAAGTTCCGAAATTGACTCTGGCGGGTACAAAATGATCCTACTCAGACCTTTCAAAAAATGGAAGCTATTAATTGGAAAATGGATTGCGTTAATGCTAACATATATGAGTATGCTTTTGTTTGTATTTCTTATTAATTCCCTGATAGGATACTTATTTATGCCTAATGTAGAATACACAAGTTATTATAATATCAATGAAAATTTATATCTTTTTGACTCGATCTTTTATAATCTAAAGTTCTATTCAATTATATTCATAGTACATCTATCTATTCTCCCTATAATTGCATTATTAAGCATTTTGTTTAAAAAAACATTTCTGTCCTTTTTTGGAAGCATAGCACTACTGGTTGGAGGTATTTATATATCCGTACCTTTACAAAATATTCTTTTTAATACGCCCAATGTCGCTTACTCTATTTTAGGAGGAACATACGAGTTTATAAATATGTTGGTATTTATACTCGTAACCTGTTTGCTATTTAGTGTATCTATATGGATTTGGAATAAAAGAATTGGCAGTATTGTATAAAGGAGCTTACTATTGCTTCCCTTAATATTCGAAGCTATGCCAAAACACTTCCAATATCCTTAATAGTTCTACTTGAGGATATTAGCTTAAAGCACCAAAAAATTAATATGAACTGCACCTCGATTGTTTGAACTACTAGCTGTCAAGTAGACAGTAGAAATAATAAAAATGCTCAAGCGGCTTGAGCCCTGAATTTTAAGGGGCTCAGGTCGTTTTTGGCTTCCTCGAAATCTGGAGGCAATTCGATGGAAAATCCCTTTATGTTTATGACAATCGGAACAGTGTCTGAAGTACGGATTCTTGAATCGCTACCGGAAGTCACTGTGCTGGATGCGGTGGTGTTTGTGAGCGCGTTCTTTTAACCAAAGAGATACATACTTTGAACAGGTATTTCCTGTTTGGCACACCAAGCCGAGAAACGCTGTCTTGAAAGGCTTGAATACGTGAGTACCATAAGAGTTGACTTTCTGAACGGGGCATGAAAAAACCTCCTAATGAATGATTATCGAGATTGTCCCACGATTATTAATTCATTAGAAGGTGTGTAGTATTTGGCGCTTACATACAAACACGTGACGCCTTTTGATAAAGTGCCAAATACCCCAAATTAATTAGACTGTATTTTAGTTTTATTTTGTAATGATGGTGGCAAAAAAATTTCGATACTCGCGCCACCTGTATTATTATTAAAGGCTTTAATTGTTCCATTGTGTTTTCCTACAATAAGATCACAAATATAGAGACCAAGCCCTGAACTATTGGTAGATTTAACTCCTTTATCACCTTTATAATTTTTATTGAAAATGTACTCAAGCTCCTTCTCATTAAACCCGTTTCCAGTGTCGGAAACTTTTAAAAATAGGCCAGCCTCTTCTTTCTTTATTTCAAATTTTATTTCACCACTCTTAGTAAATTTTATTGAATTTGATATTATATTTTCAAGTACTTCATTCATTCTTATGGGATCAAAGCAGAATGTATCTTCTTTTTGAAAAGATGCTATGATTTTAAACGTAATATTTTTCCTTGAACAAATTTGCAGGAAATTATCATTTATTTTTCTGGTGAATTTATCCAAAGACATATCTTGGGTATACAAGGAAAAATTACTTCTTTCTAAATCCCAGATCTCGTTTAACTGATTAATCATTATTCGTATCCTATCAGCATTATGAACGATAGTATCCATAGACTCTTTTTTTTGTTTATTTGTTAAGTTTTGCTCATAACCGTTAATTAATTCTAAGTGACCATTAATAATAGTTATCGGTGTTTTAATATTATGTGTTAAAGAATGAATCATGTCTTTACGTTGTTCCTCCATTGTCCATTGTTTTTTTAATGAATCTTGGAGAGTTTTCCTCATATTTTCAAATGAGCTTAGTACTTGTCCTATTTCATTGTTGTAAGAGACATTGATTGAAAAATCTAATCGACCTTGTTTAATTTTTTCACTGGCACTAATTAATTCTTTTAGAGGCTTATTAATTCCTTTAGCAAATAATAAAGAAAAGATAAATACTATGATAAAAGGGCAGAGTATCAATATGGGAAAAAATATAAACAGATTAAAAAAGGCTCTATAACTTGTTTTATTAATTACCGAATTAATAAAATTAGAATTTAGAAACAAAGTGTTTTTATATTTTAGTATAAAGCCACCATCTATATTTTTATTGTGTAATGGTATATAAGAAATTATGTAATTTTCATCAGTTACTATATTAACTTCCTTTGTAGGGCGATTTTGTATAATATGAGATACTTCACTAGGCATAGTTTTTGGCGTGGAACCGTAAGGTATATTATCATCAGTTGTAAAAAGCCAATAATCAAAATCATCTGGTACTATACTTTTTAGATTTTTTTCATAATTCTGATCCAAAGCATTCTCAGCATTAAATTTAACATAATCCTTTATTTCGTTGACTTGTTTGAGATCATGAAATAAGAAAATAAAAATTAAGAGAAGTATGATACTAAGGAAAGCAGCTAAGAAAGCACTTAATATGAAAAATAGAAGAAACTGCGTTCTTAATTTTAACTTTCTATTCAGATACTTCAATCTCCCCATTTATATCCGACCCCCCATACTGTTTTTATATAACAGTTATCAAAGGATGTATTCGCGGAAATTTTAGAACGAATTCTTCTGATATGCTCAGTGATAGTGTTAATATCACTATCGCTAGTATCTTCCCATATTAATTCGAAGATTTGTTCCTTAGAAAACACTTGCCCCGGATGAATAGATAGAAGCTCTATAATTTCATATTCTTTTTTAGTAAAGTCAATTAGTTGGTCATTTATTTTAATACTTTTCGCCAAAATATCGATTTCGACTTCCCCTAATTTAATGAATTTTCTTACATGTTTTTGATCTGATTGAACTTGTTTTTTTATATGTACCTTTAATCTGAGTAGTAGTTCTTTTAAAGAAAAAGGTTTGACAATATAATCAACTCCCCCTACTAAGAAACCTTTAACTCTTTCTTGCTCAAGACCCTTTGCTGTTAAAAATATAATGGGACAGGAGTTAATTTGTTTTATTTTTTCGCAAACAGTAAAACCATCTATATCAGGAAGTCCAACATCTAATAATACGACATCAAATTTTTCCTTCATTTTACTCAAAGCTTCTTTTCCGTTTAAAGCATAGTCTACAATATAGCCTTCTATTTCTAGTGCAGGTTTTAAAAACGAAATAATGTCTTCATTATCATCTACGATAAGTATTTGTTCCCCCAATTTAAATATTTCCTCCCTCTATTCAACACTTTGACCCGTTGGTGGGTTCAAAAAATTTTTTACAATATTTTCATATTATACCACACGTGTTGATTAGGGAAAATTATATGGTAGATTTCTGATAAATCAGCTGTGCAGACGTCAAAATTTCGTTTATGTGCTTTCGCCATTCTCGTGGTAGAGCAGCACAAAGAAACAGGCGTGTAAAACCTGCGAAAGATAAGATTTTACATGTTTTTTTCTGATTAATTCGACCATGCAAAAATTTCAGAAGTACGTACGCAATGAGTGCAGCGAAGAGCTGACTAAATACGGCATTTCAGTTGATTCACCAATTATATGAGCAGAGTTCGTTAATTTTAACTTCGAATCGGAGTCCAGAAGAATGGACAGAACTTGTAGGAAATCAAGGGATGATGACAGCGATTTTAGATCGTCTGTTACATCGAGTAGAGGTTATTCATATGAACAATGAAAGTCATTGTTTGAAACACCAGAAAAAGATTTTTCAATGATAAAAAGTGTTCATCGCTAATGAGCAAAAAATGTTCATTTTGGGTTGACGGTTACACGGGTCTAGCCCACTCGTTGGTTCGTCTAAAATTAACAGCTTTGGATGATGCGACATGGCTAATGCAATGGACAGCTTCATCCTCATTCCGCGAGAAAATTCTTATATCTTCTTCCTCTCCGGAATTTTAAATTGTGCTAATCGCTCCAAATAATAGCCGGAATCCCACGTTTTAAACACTTTTTTCATAATTATGTCGAGTTGCGTCGCATGGAGCGTTTCGGGTACATGTAAATCGTCAAAAACCACACCGATGTCGTTTTTTATCGATAATTCATGTTCGACAATATCCTTACCGAATAGTAAAGTTTCGCCATATTCTTTTTTTAGTAAGTTAAGTATGCATTTAATTGTAGTAGAATTACCAGCGCCATTTTCTCCGACAAAACCCATGACAGTGCCTTGAGGTACAGAAAAACTTACATCATCAAGAGAAAATCCTTCAAAGCTTTTATTTAAATCACGAACTTCAATAGCATTCATTTAGTGGTCCCCCTCCAAAATTAATGAAAGTAACTCCTGTAACTCATCTTTTGTCATGCCTGCAGTTTTGGCCGTTTTTACTGCTCTTTGCATATGCTCTTCAACTTGGCGCTAATTCCTCGCGTAGAAAATTTTGATTTCGTTCTGTAACAAAGCTTCCTTTCCCAGCTATTGTTTCGATAAATCCATCTCGCTCTAAATCAGCATAAGCACGCTTCGGTGTCATAACGCTAATTTTTAAATCCTTTGCAAGTGCACGAATAGATGGTAGTGCGTCTCCTGCCTGTAATTTATTGGCTAGTATCGCTTCCTTAAGCTGCATAAATGGGTTTATCACTGGCGTTGCTTACATGGATATGCACAAATTCCGCACCTCACACATCCGTATATATACATTATTTACAGATATGCGGGTAAATGCACATTTCCTACTTTGGGTAAGGGTCACGAATTGCGAAAACTCAGCATATATTGGGGTAACGGTTCAAGGAGGGAGATGAGGGATGCTATTATCAGAGATGGTGGATAAAGAGTTAATTCAAGTTGAGGGTGGCGTACACTTTGGCATATTGGCACATACGGAATGTCTATTAGATGTGCAAACAGGAAAGATTCATGGTTTTGAGATTGTTAAAGATAAATTGCCATTCCAAAAAAAGAAAGTGAAAATTAGTGAAATGATACCTTGGCATGAAATTATACTAATTGGTGAAGATCGGATTTTATTTAACAAAACAACGACAGTGCAGTCAGACTTTTTACAGTGAGGTGAGCTTTTGGAAAATGAAAAATGGCTTGTTATCGGTGAGGATCTAAGGTTAAAGGAATTAGCTACCATGCTAAGAAGCCCATCGAGAACGGTATTTTATAAAAGAACATCAGTTTGGAATGAAGAGTTAAATAAGCTTGTATTAGAATTCCAACCAAATAGAATTATTCTTCCTATTCTTCCACTAAAAATTGAAGTGGAACAGCTTTATGGGATATCTCAAGTTAAGTTTTATACAGGGCGTTTAACTATGCATTGGAAGCAATTGCTTGAGAAAAATGAAACAAATTGCTATTTACAACAAGAATCATTTATATGGCAAAATGCAAGATTAACAGCTGAGGGATTTATCGCCACGTTTTACGGACTCGAGCAAAAATGTATTTACGGACAAAACTTTACGATCGCAGGATTTGGGCGCACAGCCAAAATGCTCGCTTCTTTACTCGTCAAGATGGGCGCTAATGTCCATATAGTAGCGCGTTCAGTTGTACAAGTGAGTGAAGCAAAAGCATATGGTTATAAAGCTACGGATTTAGATGACCGCAAATGGACAATTAATGATGGAATTTTTATCAATACGATTCCAGCTAAGTGGATTACTGAATCCTTCCAAGAACATGTCCCAGCTGTACTATATGATCTGGCTTCAGAGCCTGGCTGTTTAGATATAGACGCTGAACAATTACAAACGTACGTGCTATTGCCATCATTACCTGGGAAATACTTTGCACATGATGCAGCGACAATATTGTGCAAGGCAATAGAGGAGGAAGAAAATTGCTAACGGGGAAACGAATTGGTTTAGGTATTACAGCCTCTCACTGTACGTATGAGGAAGTAGTACCTAAAATCCAAAACTTTATAGATGTAGGAGCAACAGTTATTCCAATAATTACACACTCCGTTTTACATGCGGCTACGCGTTTTGGTACTGGGGAGGAGTGGATTGCAAAAATAGAGGAATTAACTGGAGAAAAGGTTGTTTCTTCTATTAAAGAGGCAGAACCATTTGGACCATCCAATCCATTGGATGCGATGGTTATAGCGCCGATGACAGGGAATAGTATTAGTAAATTTGCAAATGCAGCAACGGATAGTCCGGTATTGATGGCTGCGAAGGCAACATTGCGTAACGGTTCGCCTGTTGTTCTAGGCATATCAACAAATGATGCTCTCGGCTTAAATGGTATGAATATAATGAGGCTGCTAAATGCTAAAGACATTTATTTTATTCCATTCGGGCAGGACTCACCACATTCAAAACCCAATTCTTTGATTGCTGATTTTGATCAAATGGTCGCGACTGTTCATGAAGCGATTACGGAGAGAAAGCAATTACAGCCACTGTTGGTACAATATTTTAAATAATTCATGGATTACACACAATTTTCAGTATTTTTGTGATACAATAGCACACATTATGTAACTTGCATTCAAGGAGAGATGACAGATGACAAAGCAGTTAACAGTTGCGGTAGTTGGAGCAACAGGGGCAGTAGGCACAAAAATGATGGAACAACTAATTAAACGAAATTTTCCAATCGGGGATATTAAGTTTTTAGCTTCGGCACGTTCAGCAGGGAAACCAATCGAATTTAATGGTAAGACATATACAATTGAAGAAGCGACACCTGAAGCTTTTGAAGGCGTCAATGTCGCTTTATTCTCAGCTGGTGGTTCGGTATCAGCGGTGCTGGCGCCAGAAGCGGCAAAACGCGGTGCAGTAGTTATCGATAACACGAGCCATTTCCGCATGGATCCAGAGGTACCACTAGTTGTTCCTGAAGTAAATCGTGGTGACCTTGCTAAGCATAAAGGGATTATTGCGAATCCAAACTGCTCTACGATTCAAATGATGGCTGCACTTGAACCTATTCGTCATGCATTTGGCTTAACAAAAATTATTGTATCAACATATCAAGCTGTTTCAGGTGCAGGTATTTCTGCTATTCAGGAATTAAAGGCACAAAGTGAAAATTGGGATGCAGGTAAGGATGTAGAAGCAAATATTTTACCTTCTGGTAGCGACAAACGTCATTATCCAATCGCTCGTAATGTCATTCCACAAATCGATAAATTTACAGACAATGGCTTTACATACGAAGAAATGAAAATGATTAATGAAACGAAGAAAATTATGCATGCACCAGAGCTAAAAGTAGCTGCAACTTGTGTTCGCGTGCCAGTCGTTTCAGGACACTCCGAATCGGTTTATCTTGAAGTAGAAAAAGAAGCAACGGTACAGGAGATTTTTGAAGTATTACGCAATGCGCCTGGTGTAGTATTACAAGATGATATCGCAACACAAACTTACCCAATGCCTATCTATGCAGTAGGGGAAGATGCTACTTTTGTAGGTCGTATTCGTCAAGATTTAGACAATAAAAAAGGATTCCACTTATGGATCGTTTCTGACAATCTTTTGAAAGGCGCTGCATTAAACTCTATTCAAATTGCTGAAGCAATGCTAGAGGATAACTTACTATAAGAGGGGTGTAAGGATGAATTTAGGTCGAATTGGAACGGCGATGATTACGCCGTTTAAAGAAGATGGCACGATTAATTATCCAGAACTAGAACGTATTATTAATCACTTGATTGATAATGGTACAGATTGTATTGTCGCATGCGGCACAACCTCTGAAAACCCAACAATGTCCACAGAAGAAAAAATTGAAGTTGTACGCTTTACAGTAGAAAAAGTAGCAGGTCGTGTACCGGTTATTGCAGGTACAGGTGATAACGAAACTGCTTACTCTATAGCAATGACGCACAAGGCTGAAGAAAATGGTGCAGATGGTATCATGCTTGTAGCACCATATTATAATAAGCCAAATCAACGCGGTATTTTTGCGCACTTTGAAACGATTGCAAAAGAAACAAGTTTACCTGTCATGCTTTATAACGTGCCAGGACGTACAGGTGTCAATGTTGCCTATGAAACTTCCGTAGCTTTAAGTAAAATTTCTAATATTGCTTGGATTAAAGAAGCGAGTGGCAATTTAGATCAAATGGGCGATATTATTGAGAATGTTGATTCAGATGATCATTTCTTAGTGTATAGTGGGGATGATGGTTTAACACTTCCGCTACTAACAATCGGCGGAGCAGGAATTATTTCAGTAGCTGCTCATGTTGTTGGAAATGATATGCAATTAATGATTAAAGCGTTTGAAGAAGGAAATCACGAGCTAGCAGCCAAAATTCACCGAGCATTACTACCACTTGTACGTGCGCTGTTCGCACAGCCAAACCCATCGCCTGTAAAATACGCGATGACCAAATTGGGCTTTGATACACTTAATGTTCGTCTGCCAATGATGGAAATGACAGATGAAGAAAAAGCAAACTTTGATCGGATTTGGGATACGTATCAAGAAAAAGCGAGAAGCTTTAGAAAAGTAAGTACCTTTAGTTAATTTGTAATTGAAGCTAACTAATAGTAAAACCTCAGACCGTAGACAAACTTGAGATTTTTTAGTTTGTTTATGGTCTTTTTTCTTTTGTAAGAAATATAGAGGAATAAGACTGTTACTCCGGAGGGAGGCCCCTCATGGAAGATAGTATCCGCTCAGGTAAGATTGAAATCCTCTCAAGCGCTTTAACAACCTTACATAGAATGGCTTACAAACGGCTTTATATCCCATCCCCAAAAGCTACGTCGCTTCCTAAAAGACAAAAATTAAACCTTTCACGATGCTACATCCTCATCCTACTTTCCATCTATTAGTAATAAAATTAGCAATAAATTTCTGTTTCTATCATGAAAGATGTATTTTTGATTTGTGCAAAAGCTTTGCAAACCGTATAATAAATCTTAAGTGGTTGCTGTTCGGGATATTTTTTAGGAGGAAATAAATTGACAAAAAAGAAAAATGAATTAATTCGTATCATCCCACTTGGTGGCGTGGGCGAAATTGGGAAAGCAATGTACGTAGTAGAAATTGACGAAGAGCTATTTGTAGTTGATAGCGGGTTGATGTTCCCTGAAGACGAAATGCTGGGCATTGATATCGTAATTCCAGATATTACGTATTTAGAAGAAAATAAAGAGCGTGTGAAAGGAATTTTCTTAACACATGGTCATGAAGATGCAATTGGCTCAATTGCTTATGTATTACAAAAAGTGAAAGCGCCAGTGTACGGATCAAAATTAACAATTGCACTAGCAAAGGAACATTTAAAAGAATTGCCTGCACCACATCAGGTGAAATTCTTTGAGGTTACGAACCGTAGTCGTATGAATTTTAACTCAACGTATGTGACATTCTTCCATACAACACATAGTATTCCCGATTCGTTAGGGGTAGTGTTCCATACATCTGAAGGAGCAATTGTTCATACAGGTGAGTTTAAATTTGATCAATCAGCGACAGGTAAATTTAAGCCTGATTTAGCAAAAATGGCTCAGTTAGGAGAAGAAGGCGTATTTATGCTGCTATCTGAGTCGAGTGAAGCTGAGCGACCAGGTTATACGACATCTGAGATTGTGATTGAAGAGCAATTATCAAAAACATTCCATTCAGCACCAGGTCGTATTTTAGTTGCTGTTTATGCATCGAATTTTATTCGTCTACAGCAAGTATTGACACAAGCTCAAAAGTCGTTCCGTAAAGTAGTCATTGTAGGAAAACCTTTAGAAAAAGCTGTGGATTTAGGTGCACAGCTAGGTTACTTAACGGTAGAAGAAGATACAATTATCCCTATCTCAGAAATGCAAAAGTATCAAGATGATGAGATTATTATTATTGCTACAGGTAATAAAGGAGAGCCACTTGATGCATTAGAAAAAATCGTCCGCAAACATCACCGAGACATTAAAATTAAAAAAGACGATACCGTATTAATTACGTTTACACCGTCTCCTGGTATGGAAGTACAGATGGCTAATACGATGAACTCTATCGCAAAAGCAGGTGCTGAAATTCTCACATCTAGCAAAAATGTACATGTATCGGGTCACGGTAGCCAAGAAGATTTAAAATTAATGCTAAACTTAATGCAACCAAAGTACTTTATCCCTGTGCAAGGTGAGTACCGCATGCTTATTGCTCACTCTAAGCTTGCACAACAGCTAGGTATGCAAAAATCACAAATTTTTATCGCCGATAAAGGGGATATTGTAGAATATAAAAATGGTAAAATGCGAATGAGTGGCCGTGTACAAGCTGGTAATGTATTAATAGACGGTATCGGTGTTGGTGATGTAGGGAACATAGTACTTCGCGATCGTAAGTTATTATCGCAGGATGGTATTTTCATTGTTGTTGTAACATTAAACCGTGCTCAAAAGAAAATTGCATCTGGTCCAGAAATTTTATCGCGTGGTTTCGTATATGTACGCGAATCAGAAGAATTAATGATGGAAGCTTCTGATATTGCTAAAAATGTTATTGAAAAATACGTTGGTAAAGATACATTTGAATGGACAAATATTAAACAAGAAATTCGAGATACACTGAATACGTATTTATTCCAAAAAACGAAGCGCCGCCCAATGATTATCCCAATCATTATGGAATACTAAAAATGAACGATCATCGTTGAATGAAAAAGGATTTTCTAACCGAATGTAAACGGTGGAAAATCCTTTTTTGACTCAATCCAGAAAGGTAGAGATGACATTTGTTGTAATATATTCCATGTGTAGGCTCATCACCAAAAGTTGTGGATGTCATTTGTTAAAACATAGGCCATGTATAATGAGTTGATCTTCGTTACGGCTGGACGCCCCCAGGAAAGCGCCCAGTCGGAACGGAAATCAACCACACGTTATGGTGGTGAGTTTTTTTGAAATAATCGAGTTCTACATGTTATTATTTGCTACATATAAAGAATGGATTGCAAAAGAAGGTGAAATAGATGGCGACTAGAAAAAAAAGAAAAGTCACGAAAGGAAAAGCGACTACAGAAAAAAAAGAAATGCATCCGCTTATGTATGAAATTTTAGGTCTTATCTTAATTGCATTTGCGGTTATTATGATTTTTGAATATGGCATGATTGGCCGTATTCTACAAACAATCACAATGTTTCTATTAGGAAATTTACATTTTGCTGTGCCGTTTATGCTTATATTTGTTGCAGTGTTACTGATGATTGGGCGGAAAAAAATAAGCATTTATGATCGTCTCATATTAGGGATGCTCCTAATTGTTATGAGTTTAACAATTTTTAGTCACGGCATTTTGTTTGAACAATTATCAAAATCTGGTGGATTATTATCAGACTCTGTTTTGCGAGAATCTTGGCGGATTTTAATTAACTCTGAGGGGGTCATCCATCGAAGTAATGCACTTGGCGGAGGCATGGTTGGTGCACTGTTATTTAGTGCTCTACATGTATTATTTGAGGCAACGGGTGCGAAGGTCGTTGCATGGGTTATTTTCTTTATCGGATTAATTTTAGTAACAGGAAAGGCACTTGTTCCATATTTAGCGAAAAAAATGCCTGACCTTTTTGGCAAATGGCAAAAGAAACATCGTGATAAGAAAAAGAATATGCCGAAAAAACCTAATAATCGCCGTTCAAAAGTAGAAAGCAAGGATGAAATTGCGGCTGTCGATCAGGAGCCTGAGGTACAAGAGGAAGAAGAGATTTCTCATGAACCAATCATCTCTGCCTTTACTCAGAATGTGTCTCATGAACGAGAAGCATTTACTACAGCCGAAAATGAAGGCATTGAACATGGAGAGATTGTCGATGATGTCCATATAGAAGGCGCAGATGCTGTGGAAAATGCAGATTACCAACTTCCAACTTATAATCTATTACAATTACCGCCACAGCATGACCAAAGTGGTGAATATTCTGTCATACAGGCAAATGCGAAAAAGCTTGAGCAAACTTTGCAAAGCTTTGGAGTAAAGGCAAAAGTAACGCAGGTTCATTTAGGCCCAGCTGTAACAAAATACGAAATATTACCTGATGTAGGTGTGAAAGTAAGTAAAATTGTAAACCTACAGGATGATCTTGCCTTAGCACTCGCTGCGAAGGATATTCGTATGGAAGCACCTATTCCGGGTAAGTCAGCGATTGGCATTGAAGTACCAAATAGTGAGGTAGCTATTGTTACACTACGGGAAGTGTTAGAGTCTAAGGACGGTGCAAAGCCAGAAGCATTATTGCAAGTCGCATTAGGTCGTGACATTACTGGACAAGCAGTTCTTGCTGAGCTTAATAAAATGCCACATTTACTTGTTGCGGGTTCGACGGGTAGTGGGAAAAGTGTGTGTATAAATGGTATTGTCGTATCAATTCTAATGCGTACAAAACCACATGAGGTAAAGCTGATGATGATTGACCCAAAAATGGTGGAGTTAAATGTTTATAACGGAATTCCTCATCTACTGGCACCAGTTGTTACAGATGCACGTAAAGCGTCTCAGGCTTTAAAGAAAGTTGTGTCAGAAATGGAACGTCGTTATGATCTATTTTCTCATACAGGCACTCGTAATATCGAAGGCTACAATGGTCATGTACAAAAAGTCAATGAGCAAACAGATGAAAAACATCCGAAATTACCTTATATTGTGGTAATTGTAGACGAGTTAGCGGACTTAATGATGGTTGCCTCAAGTGATGTAGAGGATTCTATTACACGTTTAGCACAAATGGCACGTGCAGCAGGGATTCATTTAATCATTGCAACCCAACGACCAAGTGTAGATGTGTTGACAGGTGTTATTAAAGCAAATATTCCTTCGCGCATTGCCTTTGCGGTGTCGTCGGCAATCGATTCTAGAACGATATTAGATATGGGTGGAGCAGAGCGTTTACTCGGTCGAGGAGACATGCTGTTTTTACCTGCAGGTGCATCTAAACCAAAACGTGTGCAAGGTGCCTTTTTATCAGATCAAGAAGTTGAGTCAGTTGTTAACTTTGTTATAGAACAGCAAAAGGCGCAATATCAGGAGGAAATGATTCCGACCGAAGAAGAGACAATTTTAGAGGAAACGGATGAATTATTTGACGAAGCTGTACAGTTAGTTGTCAGTATGCAGACGGCCTCTGTTTCGATGTTACAACGTCGCTTCCGTATCGGTTATTCGAGAGCTGCTCGCATTGTCGATCAAATGGAACAACGCGGTATTGTCGGGCCTTCAGAGGGAAGTAAACCTCGACAAGTGCTCATTCATCAATACGATAATTAGTGCCAAAATAACGTCAAAAGATTGAACAATGCTGTATACATCGAGTAGGCCCAAATTCATTTTAAAATTCGAAAGCAATTACACTAAGTGTAATTGCTTTCAGTCTATAAAAATGTTATATTTATGAACGATTAGTAGGAATGTTGTACATCAGATGTCTGATCTCTGATTTTGGTGGTGATATATGTGACTATTAAAGCTGATCATCGTCATCTCTATCTTCAAGTAATTGATCGTTTAAAGTCTGACATTGAAAAAGGCGTTTTTAAAGAAAATGAAAAACTGCCTTCAGAGTTTGAATTATCGAAATCACTAGGAGTCAGTCGAGCAACGCTTAGAGAAGCGCTACGACTGTTGGAAGAGGAAAATGTTATTGTGCGTCGACATGGGGTGGGCACATTTGTAAACCCTAAGCCGTTGTTTACATCGGGCATCGAGCATTTATCGAGCATTTCCTCCATGATCGAGGCAGCAGGTATGGAACCCGGTTCTCGCTTTTTAAAGGCGACGGAAAGCATACCTTCTGAGGAAGATTTAAAACGCTTCCAATGTGATGGCGAAGATAAAATACTCACAATTGAACGTGTCAGAACAGCGGATGGTGAGCCGGTAGTTTATTGCATAGACAGATTACCAGCAAGCTTCCTGCCAACTGACTTTGTAGAAAAAAAAGAAGTTTCACTTTTCTCTGCACTTGAACAATCCGGTAAAATTCATGTAGCCTATGCTGTTACATATATTGATCCTATCGGGTACCATGAGCAAGCTTCACCGATTTTAAATTGCGGACGTGAAACAGCTCTTTTAGTATTAAAGCAGTTACATTACGATGATCATGATCAAGTAGTGCTGTATTCAAAAAATTATTTCCGAGCTGATAAATTCAGCTTCCATGTAGTTCGTAAACGGGTGTAGAACATTTCTAATATTTTTCCTGCTAATTACAATACCTTTGGGGGGTTAATCAAATGAAAAAACGTAAATTTGGCTTAGTATTATCATCAGTTTTAGCTGCAAGTGCAATCTTAGGTGCATGTGGTACGAAAGACGACGACAAACCTGCAAAAGAAAAAGAAAATGAAAACGCTTCAACAGAAAGCAACAAAGATGCGTTCTCAGTAGCAATGGTTACTGACGTAGGTGGCGTTGATGATAAATCATTCAACCAATCTGCTTGGGAAGGTGTTCAAGCTTACGGTAAAGAACATGGCCTAAAAAAAGGTGATGGTGGCTTCGACTACTTACAATCAAAATCAGATGCAGACTATGATTCAAATTTAAACGCATTATTACGTCGTGATTTTAACTTAATCTATGGTATTGGTTTCATGATGGAAGATTCTATCGCTGCAATTGCTGAAGAAAATCCAGATAACAAATTCGCAATCATTGACGCTGAAGTAAAAGCGGACAATGTAGTATCGGTATTGTTCAAAGAGCAAGAAGGTGCTTTCTTAGCGGGTGTAGCTGCTGCGAAAATGTCTAAATCAGGTAAAATCGGCTTTGTGGGTGGCGTAGATATTCCAGTTATCAACCGCTTCGAGGCTGGATTCTTTGAAGGTGCAAAAGCTGTAAATCCAGAAATCGAAATCCAATCAAAATATACTGCTGCATTTGATAAAGCTGACCTTGGTAAAGTTACTGCAAACAGCATGTACTCTTCAGGTGTAGATGTAATCTTCCACGCTGCTGGTGCAACTGGTAACGGCGTATTCTCTGAGGCAAAGGAACGCAAGAAAAAAGATCCTAATGCAAACATTTGGGTAATCGGAGTAGATGCTGACCAATACGAAGAAGGTAAAGTAGACGACAAAACAAATGTAACTTTAACTTCTATGTTAAAAGGTGTTAACACAGCAGTTGTAGATATTTCTAATAAAGCGAAAAATGGTGATTTCCCAGGTGGCAAAACGCTTACTTATGGTTTAGCTGAAGACGGCGTGAAGCTTGCAGATTCTCGTGGTGCAATCCCAGAAGATGTACAAAAGGTCATTAACGAATATAAAGAAAAAATTGCTAAAGGTGAAATTAAAGTTCCAGAAAAAGTGAAAAAATAATTCACCTTTTGATCATCATAAGGGACTTTTTTGAAGACCCTTATGATGATTTTTCAATCTATCGTTATATTTTGATTATTCGCAACGTTCTGTTTGACTATATTGATCATTACCATAGAGGTAGAAATTTTATAGGAGTTTATCGCAAGAATAGTAATGATGGTAACAAGTTAATAGAAGAAAGGTTTCTAACGATGACCTTTCCTGTATTAATTTATCAAATATTTGATATCTACCTCTATTGGTGCGACAAGATATAAGTGATTTTTTTTTGTTGATTTTTGTTAACAGGGTACATAATGCCCACTGAAAGAAGATGGAACCTCTAGCTGAAGCATTGTAGTGCGATGTAAAAAAACGTTGAGCTAACAGTGACTATAGCTAGTATTTAGATTAGTTTATTATTTCTATATAAAATTAAGATTGTCTCAAAGAAATCTAAATAACGTTTTCGAAAACTGGGCGTATTGTTTATCTGTAGCGACAGCGGCATTGTTTGACTGCGCGAAAGCGAAGCGGCAAATGTTTTCTGTGGCGATAGCCACAATTACGTCAAGGCGAAATTGATAAAAGTGCCTATTAAGGGAGTGACAAAATTGGAATACGTGA
This sequence comes from Lysinibacillus sp. NPDC056232, assembly GCF_042267565.1. Lineage (NCBI taxonomy): Bacteria > Bacillati > Bacillota > Bacilli > Caryophanales > Bacillaceae > Lysinibacillus > Lysinibacillus sp. NPDC056232. The sequence continues at coordinate 123,855 of NZ_JBHJTF010000001.1, forward strand.
TTGAAATGCTAGGAATCCGAAAAGAGTTCGGTAATTTCGTGGCGAATAATAACATCACCCTCCAACTGAAAAAAGGCGAAATCCATGCATTGCTAGGTGAAAATGGTGCAGGTAAATCGACTTTAATGAACGTCCTTTTTGGTTTGTATCAACCAGAGGGTGGCGAAATTCGAGTTCGTGGGAAGGCTGTTAAAATTACAAACCCGAACGTGGCCAATGATTTAGGAATTGGTATGGTCCATCAACACTTTATGTTAGTGGAAAACTTCACAGTGACCGAGAACATTATTTTAGGTTCTGAACCAACGAAAATGGGGATTGTTAACATTAAAGATGCGGCGAAGAAAGTACAAGCACTTTCTGAAAAATATGGTTTAGATGTTGACCCATATGCCAAAATCGAGGATATTACTGTGGGGATGCAACAGCGTGTTGAAATTTTAAAAACACTATACCGCGGTGCAGAAATTTTAATCTTTGATGAACCAACTGCATCTTTAACACCACAGGAAATTACAGAGCTTATTCAAATTATGCGTCGCTTAATTGCAGAGGGCAAATCTATTATTTTAATTACCCATAAATTAAAAGAAATTATGGAAGTCTCTGACCGTGTGACAATTATTCGCAAAGGTGAAGGAATTGGAACCGTTACAACTACTGAAACAAATCCTAACCAATTAGCTGAAATGATGGTAGGACGTCAAGTCGAATTTAAAACAGAAAAAACAGAAGCAAAACCAACTGATGAAGTACTTTCAATCGATGATTTGGTTGTTACAGACTACCGTAATATCGATAAAGTAAAAGGCCTGAACTTAAAAGTACGCAAAGGTGAAATTGTTGGTATTGCAGGTATCGACGGTAACGGACAATCTGAGTTAATCGAAGCCATAACTGGTCTACGCAAAATAAAGAGCGGTACTGTTCAATTAAATGGCAAAGATATTACAAATATGAAGCCTCGAAAAATTACTGAGGAAGGCGTTGGACATATTCCGCAAGATCGCCATAAGCATGGTTTAGTATTAGATTTCCCGATTGGTCATAATATCGCACTACAAACATATTACCAATCTCCAATTGCTAAGGGCTTTGTTATGGACTACAAGAAAGTATCTGAAAAAGCACGTCAAATTATCGAAGAATATGATGTGCGTACTGGTAATGGTGAAATGACACCGGCTCGTGCCCTTTCAGGTGGTAACCAGCAAAAAGCAATTATCGGTCGTGAAATTGATCGTAATCCAGATTTATTGATCGCTGCTTTACCAACACGTGGTCTTGACGTAGGGGCAATTGAATTTATTCATTCTCGCCTTATTGAGCAACGTGACAAAGGAAAAGCAGTACTGTTAATTTCATTTGAATTAGATGAAGTCATGAATGTTTCTGACCGTATCGCTGTTATTTATGATGGTCAAATTGTTGATGAGTTAAATCCAAAAGAAACAACAGAACAAGAGCTTGGTCTATTAATGGCAGGACAAAGTAGTAAAAATAACATGAATGATGCGAAGGAGGGGAACGACTAATGTCAAATCGTGTCATTAATATACTCGTTCCTATCATCTCTATTATTATTGGTTTAATTGTTGGTGCTATCGTGATGGTAGTCAGCGGCTATGACCCAGTACAAGGTTATAGCGCTCTTTGGACAGGTATTTTTGGAGATTCATATTCAATTGGGAACACAATTCGTCAAATAACACCGTACCTATTGGCCGGGCTTGCAGTAGCATTTGCCTTCCGCACAGGTTTATTCAACATCGGTGTTGAAGGTCAGCTGATTTTAGGTTGGCTAGCAGCAGCTTGGGTAGGATCTGCATTTGACCTACCTAAAATTATTCACTTACCATTAGCATTACTTGCGGCAGCAGCTGCAGGTGCATTTTGGGCCTTTATTGCAGGTTTCTTAAAAGCGAAATTTAAAGTTCACGAAGTCATAGCGACAATTATGTTAAACTACACTGCGCTTTATATTGCGAATGCAGTGATTAAAAAATTGTCTGACGGTAGCTTTAAAACAGAACGAGTTCATGAATCAGCTTCATTACGTTCTCCGTTTTTAAGAGAGCTTACAGACAATTCAAGTCTTCACTATGGCATCATTGTTGCACTGTTAATGGTAATAGTTATGTGGTTCATTTTAGAAAAAACAACACGTGGATATGAGCTAAAAGCGGTAGGCTTTAACAAGCATGCTGCAGACTATGCTGGTATGAGCGTTAACAAAAACATTATTTTAGCTATGACGATTTCAGGTATGTTCGCTGGTCTTGGTGGTGCTATGGAGGCACTAGGTACTTTCGGAAACGCCTCTATTAAACCAGGCTTTACTGGTATAGGTTTCGATGGTATCGCCGTGGCCTTACTTGGTGCCAACACACCACTAGGGGTAGTATTTGGGGCTTCATTATTCGGCTCACTTAAATACGGAGCGCTAAATATGCCGAATGCTGCAGGGATTCCAGAGGAAATCGTGTCTATAATTATCGCGTTAATTATTTTCTTCGTGGCATCAGGCTATATTATTCGAGTAGCATTACAAAAGTTGAACAAGAAAAAGGAGGGGCAATAACATGAGCTTTTTAGAAATGTTATATTTCATCGTCCCTACTGCAATTTTTTATGCAACACCTTTAATTTTTACGGCAATCGGTGGTGTATTCTCTGAACGATCTGGTGTTGTAAACATCGGACTAGAAGGTTTAATGATTGTTGGTGCATTTGTTGGTATTTATGTCAATTTAGAATTGGCTTCAACATTTGGTGCAGCAACAATTTGGGTGGCTATGCTGGCAGCTGTCATTATTGGAGGAATCTTCTCACTTCTCCACGCTGTTGCTTCAATTTCCTTCCGTGCTGATCAAACGGTATCAGGGGTTGCAATAAATTTATTAGGTTTAGCGGTAACTGTATTCTTAGTGAAAATGATTTACGGTAAAGGTCAAACAGATATGATTGCCCACTCAATAAATCGTTTCGCTATCCCATATTTAGAGGATATTCCGTTCTTTGGTCCATTATTATTCCGTGATGTCTATAGTACATCAATTTTAGCTTTTGCAGTAGCTATTGGAGCATGGTTTATCATTTATAAAACGCCATTCGGTTTACGTTTACGCGCTGTCGGTGAACATCCAATGGCTGCAGATACGATGGGAGTAAACGTTAACAGAATGCGCTATATTGCTGTTGTCATCTCTGGGGCATTAGGTGGTCTTGGTGGTGCAGTGTACGCACAATCAATTACAGGCGATTTCTCACATGCAACAATTGCGGGTCAAGGCTTTATGGCCATTGCTGCAATGATTTTTGGGAAATGGCATCCGATCGGTGCATTAGGTGCAGCTTTATTCTTTGGAGTAGCACAAACGTTAAGTGTTGCAGGAAGCGGAATTCCTTACATTCAAGACATTCCTGCTGTATACCTACAAATTTTACCGTACGTACTAACAATCCTAGCATTAGCAGGATTCATCGGTAAAGCAAATGCACCAAAAGCTAGTGGTCAACCTTATATTAAGGGGAAACGCTAAAAAACAGACAATTATTTACACTAAAGACTGGGCGGAAATGCTCAGTCTTTTTCCTTGTACATATCTCAAACGTTTGGGAAAATAATGGTTGGAGGCTGATCTTTATTTGCTAGTATAAGCAGGTTCATTAATTAACCAAATGCAATTTCACACTTTTCATATACATACTTTGGATTCTTTTTGCAATTATAGACAATAGACATGTATAGTATGTGTAGTACTTTGTTATATTAAGAAAGATAAGGAGGGTTCTATATATGTTTAAAACAATCCCTTTTGCAAAAGGTGTTAATTTGCATATCCGACAAACGACCCAATTTAAAACCGTAAATTTTTCAATTAAATGGAGAAGAGCATTAACGGCTACAAATGCGTCTGAACGCACAGTGTTAACAAATGTATTGCAACATAGCAATGCTAAATATAAGACAACAGCTGCATTCCGTAGTTTCTTGGATGACTTGTTTGGCACAGTGCAATATTTTGATACATCCAAACGTGGTAATGAGCATACAGTACTGATGAATGTAGAAACCGTTAACGATCATTATTTGGCAAATACAAGTGTTTTAAACGAGGTACTTGGTTTATTGCACACAGCAATCTTTGAACCGAATTTAGAAAACGGTGTATTTAAGGAATCAATTGTGGAGCGTGAAAAGAAAACGGTCATTCAGCGTATCGAGTCTATTTTTGACGATAAATCTCGATTCGCACAGCAACGTATTCAACAGATTTTACGTCCAAATGAACCGGCCTCTATTTCTGCTAACGGAACTGTCGAGGACATTCAGAAAATTACCCCTACATCATTGTTTGAAGCATATCAATCCATGCTTGCTAACGATAAAATAGACATTTATGTCGCGGGTGATATAAATGAGGACGAAATGGTGGCTCAATTGAAAAAAGCGCTACCATTTAATGATCGTACACCTGAAGAAATTCCTGCTGTGCTGCCGCAACAGCATCCACAAAATGATTATGTACGTGAACAACAAGAAATGAAGCAAGGAAAAATGCATATTGGTTTTAGTACACCAGTACGATTTGGTGACGCTGATTTCGCCAAAATGCAAATTTTTAACGGCGTATTCGGTGGCTATCCTCATGCCAAATTATTTATGAATGTTCGTGAAAAGGAAAGTTTAGCTTACTATGCGTCTAGCTCATATGCATCACATTATGGCTTAGTCTTTGTTGTGTCTGGGATTGAACCAAAGAATGAAGAAAAAGCACTATCACTAATTAAGGAACAAATTGCTGTTATGCAAGCAGGCAACATTACAGATTTGGAATTAGAGCAAACAAAGGCCATGCTGACGAATCAGCTAAGAGAGTCATTGGATTCTGCTCGAGGACAAATAGAAATTTTTGACCAATATAAAGATTTACCCGAGGAGTTCTCTGTTGAAACTTGGGCAAATAAATGGAAAGCTGTAACGAAAGAAGATATTGTTGAAATGGCGAAGCAAATACAGCTAGAAGCGGTCTATTTCTTATGTGGAAAGGAGCAAGCCGCACAATGAAAACAATTGAATTCAAACAATTAGATGAAACATTGTATTATGAAAAATTAGAGAATGGCTTAGATGTCTATATTTTACCAAAAAAAGGCTATTCCAAAACATATGTGACGTTCACCACTAAGTACGGTTCTGTTGATCGTACATTTGTGCCAATTGGAAACACGGAAAGTATTTCAGTTCCAGATGGCATTGCTCACTTTTTAGAGCATAAAATGTTTGAAAAAGAAGATGGGGATGTATTCCAAAAGTTTAGTGAATTCGGCGCTTCAGCCAATGCCTTTACTTCATTTACACGGACGGCGTATTTATTTTCTTCGACGGACAATATTTATAAAAGCACAGAAACATTATTAAATTTTGTGCAAGAACCTTACTTTACAGAAGCAACAGTGAATAAGGAGAAGGGTATTATTGGTCAGGAAATTACGATGTACGATGATCAGCCAGATTGGCGCCTATATTTTGGTACGATCGAAAATATGTATCATAATCACCCAGTAAAAATTGATATCGCGGGTACAATCGAGACGATTGATGGCATTACTGCGGATCACTTATATACGTGCTACAATACATTTTATCATCCTTCCAATATGTTATTGTTTGTTATTGGCGCAGTAGATCCAAATGAAATGATGACGTTTATTCGTGACAATCAAGGTAAAAAAGAATTCCCTGAACCAACACCAATTCAACGCTTCTTTGATAAAGAGCCGATTGAGGTTGCTATCAAAGAGCGTGAGTTGCATATGGATGTACAAAAGCCAAAGGTTTATATCGGCTTAAAAGCAAAAGAAACAAATCTTTCTGGCCGTGATATGTTAAAACATGAGCTGTCTGTTCAAATTGCACTTGAACTTATTTTTGGACGTACATCTGAATTTTATGAGCGCATCTATGAAGATGGCTTAATTGATGAAACATATGCATTTGATTTTACACTAGAAAATGGCTTTGGTTTTGCGATGATTGGCTCAGATTCTACAGATCCGGCTGCTTTAGAGAAAGCTATAAAGGAAGAATTAGCAAGGTATGATCGAGATGCACAATTTGAAAATGCCGATTTAGAACGAGTGAAACGTAAAAAAATAGGGTTCTTCCTACGTGCACTAAACTCTATTGAATTTATCGCCAACCAATTTACACGTTATTCGTTTAATGAGATGAACTTGTTCGATGTTGTGCCTGTACTAGAAGAACTAACGATTGAAGATTTGAAAAAAGCATTTTCTTCAATTCAAGGTGAATCTCAACAAACTGTCTTTAAAATTTTACCTACAGAGAAGGGCGAACAGTGAAAAAGTTTGCCCTCGTGTTAGGTGCATCGGGTGAGATTGGTCGTGCTATTTGTCAGAATCTGGCAGAAGGCGGCTGGTCCATCTACATACACTTTTCAAACAATGAAAAAGCGGCGCAGGCTTTATACCACTCTCTTTCAGAAAACTTCCCTGCACAGGAATTTATGCTTGTACAGGGAGATTTTTCGAAAGCATCCGGTGCACAATTGCTAGCATCGCAAATTTTTAATGTGCAAGCGATTGTCTTTGCAAGTGGTCAGGCGCATTATTCTCTACTGGAAGATACTACTGTGGAGGATATGGATGCATTATGGCGCGTCCATGTGCAAAATCCAATGCGTCTGACGGCTTTGCTGTCATCAAAGCTTCGTGCTCACGATGTCAGCTATGTACTTTTTATCGGTTCGATTTGGGGGGAGGCTGGATCGGCTGGTGAAGCTCTTTACTCAGCCGTGAAGGGCGCCCAACATGCTTTTGTGAAATCTTATGCGAAAGAAGCGGCACTGTCACGTATTCGTGTTAATGCCATTGCACCTGGTTTTATTAATACCTCGATGAACAGTCATTTAAGTGAAGAGGAGCTTGACTATATTTTAGAGGACATTCCGCTAGGTATAGCTGGACAAACAACGGATGTTGCTAAAATGGTGCGCTTCTACCTTTCTGGAAATGCAGATTATGTAACGGGACAAGTAATTCGATTAAACGGTGGCTGGTACATATAATGTTCTTTTTTGCACATACTACATGTGTAAAGGAGGAGGAACATATGACGATTTTAGAAAACTGGCAAAAATGGACATCGTTTTTAGGTCAAAATGTTATGCAAGCCGAATCAAGTGGCATGCCAAAGAAAATGATTCAATCGGCTGCTGTACAAATTGGGGAATATTTGGCGACAAATGTCGATCCTAAAAATGAACAAGAACGAGTGCTGTCGGATTTATGGGGCGTTGCCTCTGAAGAGGAAAAACATGCACTGGCGAATTGTGTCGTTAAACTTGTACAAAATAAACCTGTACAGTAAAACAAAGAGGAGAGCGATCTCCTCTTTTTTTAATTTTTACATAGAAAAGGGAACGTATGTAAGCCTATTTAGTATGTTCAAAAAAAAAATAGTAAATTTTTAAAAATAACGCCATAATTCCATGTATTCTAACTTTCCATTACATAAAAAATCAGCTATGATGGAACTTATAAGGGATTTTTTACGTTAACTAATAGGAAGGGAACGAGTGTGTTTGAGCGATTGGTACTTTGAATATGAAATTCAGGTGAATCGCCCTGGATTATTAGGAGATATTGCTTCACTTTTAGGGATGCTTCGTGTCAATATTATTTCAATAAATGGTGTCGATGAGGATCGACGTGGTATGTTAGTGCATACAGACAACGATGAGACAATTGAGCGTTTTCGTACAATTGTTTCGACAATGGAACATATTAACGTGACCAAATTTCGACAACCTAAACTCCGTGATCGTTTAGCCATTAGGCACGGTCATTATATTCCTCGAGATGCAGATGAAAAAAATACCTTCCGCTTCGTACGAGATGAACTTGGTATTTTAGTTGACTTTATGGCGGAGCTCTTTAAAAAAGAAGGGCATAAGCTCATTGGAATACGTGGAATGCCTCGTGTAGGCAAAACTGAATCGATTGTAGCGGCTAGTGTATGTGCCAATAAAAAATGGATTTTTTTATCATCTACAATGATTAAGCAGACTGTTCGCAATAAACTCGCTGGTGATGAATTCAGTGACAATAATATTTTTATATTAGATGGCATTGTAACACGTCGTTCATCTGATGAGCGGCATTTGCAACTAGTGCGTGAAATGATGAATATGCCTTCCATAAAGGTCGTCGAGCATCCAGACATGTTTGTTCAGCATTCAGATTATAGGATAGAGGATTTTGATTATATCATTGAATTACGTCATCACCCAGATGAAGAAATTACGTATGAGATAATGGAAAAAAACCATATGATGTCCGAATCCAATTCATTTGGAGGATTTTAGGATTTAATTATTAAATTGATGTTAAAGTAGGTGTTTTGAGTGGCAGAATTAGGGACTCGACTGAAAGAGGCGAGATTGTCTAAAGGCTACAGTTTAGACGATTTACAAGAAATAACAAAAATACAAAAACGATATTTAATAGGTATTGAAGAGGGCAATTATTCGATCATGCCTGGTTCGTTTTATGTACGAGCTTTTATTAAACAATATGCTGACGCTGTAGGTTTGAACGCAGAGGAAATTTTAGAAATGTATAAAAGTGAGCTACCGGGTACTCCAAACAATCAAGTTAGTCAATCGATGACAAATAGCCCAAGTAGAAGAAAAGTTTCAAAAGGCCCCTCTACTAAAATGATGGAGGCAATGCCGAAAATAATCGTCGGTTTATTTATCATTGTCATTATTGTGGTCATTTGGGTGCTTATGCAGAATAGAAATAGTGCAGGGCCAAATGATACAGACAGTACAAATCCACCAGAAATGCAATATGATACAAAAGTAAAACCAATAGATACAGAAAAAGATAAAGAAAAAGAAAATAAAAAAGCTCAAACAAAAGACAAACAAGAGTCGACAGATTCAAAAGACTCAGCAAAGGAAACAACTGACGAAAATCAAACTGAAGAGGGTAAGCAATTGATTTCAGCGGGGACTGTTGAAGCGGATGGTGCTACAACTTCTTATACGTTAACAGGTGCAGAAACATTTAAAATACGTATTGAAGTATCAGGTCCTACATTTATCGGTATACGCAATCAACAGCAACAAGAAATACTAACAGATACTCGTGTATATAATACAGGAGAAGTAGTAGAATTCGATGCAACATCTCAAAATTACGCTCGTATCCGCTTAGGTAATTCAACGCAAGCCAAGGTATACATTAATGACGAGCCTTTAACGTATGCACAGCAAGCTGTAACGCAAAACATCGTCATCAATTTCAATAAAGAATAGTAGTCATCTAGTGATGACTACTTTCTTTCATCATGAAAGGTGTTAGAAAAATGAACATTCCAAATAAAATTACCATCTCTCGAATTTTACTTATTCCGTTCTTTGTCATTGTTATGATGTTTGATTTTGGCTGGGGGACAATGTCACTATTCGGTGCGGATATGCCTGTTCATCATTTTGTAGGTGCACTCATTTTTATTTTTGCTTCAGCGACTGATTGGGTGGATGGTTTTTACGCACGTAAGTATAATCTTGTGACAACATTTGGTAAGTTTTTAGACCCACTTGCTGACAAATTGCTAGTTTCAGCAGCTTTTATTTTAATGGTAGAGCTTACAATGGCGCCTGCATGGATAATTATTATTATTATTAGCCGTGAGTTTGCAGTAACTGGCCTTCGTTTAATATTGGCAGGTGAAGGAGAAGTTGTTGCAGCGAACCAGCTTGGTAAAATTAAAACATGGGCTCAAATTATGGCCATCGGAGCAGCACTATTACACAATACAATCTTTACACTTATTGGTATTCCATTTGATACAATTATGCTATATATCGCATTGTTCTTTACACTGTGGTCTGGATGGGATTATTTCTATCTAAATCGACGTGTCTTACTTGATTCTAAATAAGAGAGGTCTTGAGGATCATGAATGCTGAAATTCTTGCAGTTGGCTCAGAGTTATTGCTTGGTCAGATTTCAAACACAAATGCAAGATTTATTTCTAGTCAGTTGTCCGAATTAGGGATAAATGTGTATTATCACACTGTTGTTGGAGATAATGCACAACGTTTAGAAGAAGCTATTTCCATTGCAGAGGCTCGTGCTGATTTACTCATTTTCTCTGGTGGGCTTGGACCTACAAAGGATGATTTAACAAAGGAAACGATTGCGCGTCATCTTGGCGTTACGCTCGAATTTGATGAGATCGCACTGGCTAATATTGAGCAATTTTTTGCAAAACGAGGACGTCCAATGACGGATAATAATCGTAAACAGGCTTTAATATTAGCAGGTAGTGAGGGGCTTGCAAATCATCACGGCATGGCACCTGGCATGATAATAACAAAGGATGGGCGTACGTATATTTTGCTTCCAGGGCCACCAAAAGAGCTTGAGCCAATGTTCCAGTTTGAAGCAAAACCAAAACTTGGTGCACTGTTAAATGCTGGAGGGGTTATACTTTCGCATGTTATGCGTTTTTATGGCATTGGAGAGGCGGAGCTTGAGGTGCGTATCCAAGATATTTTAGATTCGCAAACAAACCCAACTGTTGCTCCACTTGCTTCTGATGGTGAGGTTACATTGCGTGTAACTGCCAAAGCAGAAACGGAGCAAGAAGCGCAGCACCTTATTGCCGCAAAAGTAGCAGAGATCCAAGCGGTTGTTGGGAACTATCAATACGGTATAGATGATGATTCTCTTGCCTCTAAAACAGTAGAAATGTTACTAGATAATAAGTTAACAATTTCTGCGGCAGAAAGTTTAACAGCGGGATTATTTCAGTCAGAGCTTGCAGAAATACCAGGTGTAGGGGATGCCCTTGTTGGTGGCGTTGTTACGTATACAGAAGTGGCTAAGATAAAGCAGCTCGGTATTTCTAAAGAATTATTAACTACACATGGGATTGTAAGCAGTGAATGTGCAGCGGCTATGGCTAGTGCTGTACGTAAAAAGTTTGATACCGATATTGGTATTGGATTAACAGGTGCGGCAGGTCCTACAGCCCATGATCATCAACCAGTGGGGACGGTTTGGATTGGTATTGCAATTGGCGATGAGACACCGATCACGTATTTACTTCATTTATCGGGCATGCGTAATACAAATCGACTTCGCGCGGCGAAATTTACTTGTCATTATTTAATGCAGCTTTTAGAAGAAAGAGGCTTTAAAAAACGTTAATCAATTATGACTCGGCATAATATAGGTTCATCACCAAAAGTTGTAGATGACTTTTGTTAAAACGTCTACTATGTAAATAAGTTCATTGGGGTGGAGGCTGTGCGAAAGCGAAGCGACAGCAATAATGTTTTAACTGTGCGAAAGCGAAGCGACAGCAACAAAGCGCACAGTCGGAACGGAAATCAACCACACGTTTTGGTGATGATCCATAATATAGTTAAAAATAGAAATTTGGGTAATGGAAAGTTACCCAAATTTTTATTTTGAAGAAAAACGAATAAATGTTCGCTTTTTTCTTGCGTCTTCTCTTAAAAACAAGTATAGTAGAGATAGAGAAAAACAGTGAACAGTTTTCGAAGGAGGAAAATGAATGAGTGATCGTAAAGCTGCCTTAGAACAGGCGTTAAAACAAATTGAAAAGAATTTCGGCAAAGGTTCTATCATGAAACTTGGCGAAAAGACCGATTTAGAAATCGCTACATCTTCAAGTGGTTCGTTAGCACTTGATGCTGCATTAGGTGTTGGTGGTTATCCACGTGGACGTATTATTGAAGTATACGGCCCTGAATCATCAGGTAAAACAACGGTTGCTCTTCATGCCATTGCAGAGGTGCAGGCAAATGGTGGACAAGCAGCGTTTATCGATGCTGAGCATGCGTTAGATCCAATCTATGCACAAAAATTGGGCGTCGATATTGATGAGCTTTTATTATCTCAACCAGATACAGGAGAACAGGCGCTTGAAATCGCAGAAGCATTAGTACGTAGTGGTGCTATCGATATCATCGTTATTGACTCAGTAGCAGCATTAGTTCCGAAAGCAGAAATAGAAGGAGATATGGGTGATTCGCATGTTGGTTTACAAGCGCGTTTAATGTCTCAGGCCTTACGTAAGCTTTCAGGTGCTATCAATAAATCAAAAACGATTGCTATTTTCATTAACCAAATACGTGAAAAAATTGGTGTTATGTTCGGAAACCCAGAAACAACACCTGGTGGACGTGCACTTAAATTCTATAGCTCCGTTCGCTTAGAAGTACGTCGTGCAGAAGCTATTAAACAAGGCAATGACATTATGGGTAACCGTACAAAAATTAAAATTGTGAAAAACAAAGTAGCACCACCATTCCGTACAGCTGAAGTTGATATTATGTACGGTGAAGGAATTTCAAAAGAGGGCGAAACAGTCGATTTAGGTGTTGAACTAGACATCGTTCAAAAAAGTGGTTCTTGGTATGCTTACGGTGATGAGCGCCTAGGTCAAGGTCGTGAAAATGCTAAACAGTATTTAAAAGAAAATCCAGCAGTACTTGACGACATCGCAAATAAAATCCGTGCTTCTTACGGTATTGCATCTTCATCTTACACAATTGCTGCGCATGATGAAGCGGAAGATATGGATGAGGAATTAAAGCTTCTTCTTGAAGATAAATAATATAAATGCATTGTTCCCACTCTTTATAGTGAGAACAATGCATTTTTTTATTTACACATACTGGGGAATGTGGTTTTATAATATTAATTAGGATATTCATTCACTTAGCTCATCACCAAAAGTTGTGGGCCTTAAAGAGAAATGGGGAAGCTTCAATAGTTTTGTAAAAATAATTCCTAAGTACTGCTTCTAGCATAAATGTAAAAAGTTAAAATAAGCGTTAGTGTAAAAAGTAATAGGTAATTAATTCTCCTAATGGATATGACTGACTTTTTTTCTTAGGAGGGCGAACAGATGCCCGACTATCCTTGACAGAGCTTGAGGCTAGCTATACAATTAAATATGTATAATTTCTGAATTATGACTTTAAATAGGCAGTACATTCTGACTTCATTTATAAGGCCTTTGAAGACCTATTAAATGAAGATGAAGACCCTGGCAGTCAAGGATTTTGAAAGAAATGAATAATAAGATGTTAGCCTTAGATCTCCGGATCATGCGAAAACGGCTAACGTATCTGCAACGGTAAAAACGCCACTTCCTGTGACTTTACCGAGAGCCAGACATTGTGTCGACTCCCCGTGCAGACCTGAACATCATTCAAAATCCGGGACCAATTATTATGCCAAGGCGAAATGGATGTAAGCGCCGACTGAAACTGTATTACCCAAATAGCAAGAGGAGGTGTTCATATGGATGGAATTACTATCATCTCCGCTTTGCTTGGACTCATCGTTGGTGCCGCTGTTAGCTATATCTACATGAAAAAAGTGAATGACTCAAAAATCACTGGTGCTAAACATGTCGCTGAAACAATCGTTGAAGAAGGAAAACGAGAAGCGGAGGCATTGAAGAAAGAAGCACTACTTGAAGCCAAAGATGAAACTCACAAATTTCGTACTGAAGCAGAAAATGACATTCGTGAACGTCGTTCAGAACTTCAGAAACAAGAGAACCGTTTATTGCAAAGAGAAGAGAATCTTGATCGCAAGGATGATGCTCTAAATAAGAGAGAAGCAAGTTTAGAGCGTAAAGAACAAGCTCTAAGCGAAAGACAACAGCATATTGAACAGATGGAAAGCAAAGTGGACGAGCTCGTTGCCTCGCAAAAAACAGAGCTAGAAAGAGTTTCTGCTTTAACTAGAGATGAAGCAAAAGCTATTATCTTAGGAGAAGTAGAAAAAGAACTAGCAACTGATATTGCTGTGATGACGAAGGAAGCTGAGACACGTGCGAAGGAAGAGTCAGATAAAAAAGCACGTGAAATTTTATCACTGGCACTGCAGCGTTTTGCAGCAGACCACGTTGCAGAAACAACAGTATCTGTCGTGAACTTGCCAAATGATGAAATGAAAGGTCGTATTATAGGTCGTGAAGGTCGTAATATTCGAACTTTGGAAACGTTAACAGGTATAGATTTAATTATTGATGATACTCCAGAGGCAGTTATTTTATCAGGCTTTGATCCGATTCGTCGTGAAACGGCTCGACTTGCACTTGAAAAACTTGTACAGGATGGCCGCATTCACCCTGCTCGAATTGAGGAAATGGTGGAAAAAGCTCGTCGTGAGGTGGATGAACAAATCCGCGAAACAGGTGAGCAAACAACATTTGAAATAGGCATTCATAACTTACATCCAGATTTAATGAAGATTTTAGGCCGCATGAAATATCGTACAAGCTATGGACAAAACGTCCTAAAACATTCAATTGAAGTCGCATATTTAGCAGGCTTGCTTGCTGCAGAACTTGGTGAAGATGTAGCATTAGCTCGCCGTGCAGGCTTATTACATGATATTGGTAAGGCAATTGACCATGAAGTTGAAGGTAGCCACGTCGAAATCGGTGTGGAATTAGCAACAAAATACAAAGAACATCCGGTCGTTATAAACAGTATTGCTTCTCACCATGGTGATACAGAAGCAACATCTGTTATTGCCGTATTAGTAGCTGCAGCTGATGCGTTATCAGCAGCTCGTCCAGGTGCTCGAAGCGAGACGCTTGAAAACTATATCCGTAGACTTGAAAAGTTAGAGGAAATTTCCGAAAGCTATGATGGTGTAGAAAAATCCTTTGCGATTCAGGCTGGTCGTGAAATACGTATAATTGTACAACCTGAAAAAATTGATGACTTAGCTTCACATCGCTTAGCGAGAGATATCCGTAAGCGAATTGAAGAAGAACTTGATTATCCAGGCCATATTAAAGTAACGGTTATTCGTGAAACACGTGCCGTAGAATACGCAAAATAATGGTAAATGTTAGAGGCTTCTCTAGATGAAAATCTAGAGAAGCCTTTTTTATAGGTGAAATTGTCATGATTGAAAGCTTTCTATCATAAAGAAAAGAAAGGGGTTAATGATAATTTCAAAGAAAGTTGTGATCGTAATGATTGATATGCATACACATATTTTACATGGAGTAGATGATGGTCCGAGAACTGAAGAAGAATCATTACAAATGTTAAAGCGTGCTGTAAAAGAGGGAATTACGGAAATAATATCAACTTCTCATGCCCTTAAACCGCAGTTTCATGTAGACTATGCAACCGTAGTAAAACAACTAGACAGCTTACGTGAATTAATCAAACACCACGATATACCGCTAACATTACATACCGGACAAGAAGTTCGATTAAATAATCATATTGGCAACCTACTTAATGATAATCAGCTACATGTGTTGGCAAACTCAAAGTATGTGCTGATTGAATTACCGTCAAATATAATTCCTATTTATACAAATGACTTGATGACAAAATTATTAATAGCAGGGTATACACCTATTATTGCCCATCCAGAACGGAATCGTGCTATTGCTAAGAATCCGAGTCGGCTAGAGGTCCTTATACGTAATGGTGCATTTGCTCAAATTACAGCTGGAAGTCTTAGTGGACATTTCGGAAAAAAAATTCAAAAATTTTCATTAGAGCTTGTTCGAGCAAATTATGTACATACATATGGCTCGGATGTTCATAATTTGACTACAAGACCCTTTCATTTTGAGAAAGGACTTCGATATTTAGAAAAGAAAAAAGAATTAGATGCAGTTGATATTTTATTGGAAAATAATAAAAGAATCATTAATAATCAACCTTTAATTTTACTGGAGCCTGTGGAATTAAAACAACGAAGTATTTTCTCTCTAAAAAGATAGTGTAGAAATAGCAAATCAATGGCTCATACTAGTTTGTGGTTGACTGTTCAAACATGTCCTCTCGTAATGGAGTGGGTCACGATGAAATAGCCATCACAACTTTTGGTGACGAACCCGAAATGTAGAAGAATTTGGTTAAATAGAGGCTAAAAAATAAGACCATTTCAGTAGAGCTGTGCTAGATGTAATAGGACGTCAGTGCGGTTTTTTGTTTTTAAAGTTATATGTTTTTTAATTTGTGAATAGACTAATAAATAAAGTGAAAAGTCTATGCTGGAGGGATATTGTTGTGAATGAAGTTATAACACTGCAAAATTCATGGAAGATAATAAAAAAAAGAGGATTACTTATTATTTTACTAGCCATTTTTGGGGCGGGCATTGCCGCAACAGTGAGTAGTTTTATGATCACACCGATTTACGAAGCAAAGACACAAATTTTAATCAATCAAAAGGAGTCAAAAGCGCAACAAGTAGCTACAGACTTACAACTTATAAATACGTATAACGTAATTATTACTAGCCCAGCCATTCTTACAAAAGTTATTGATCGTCAGTCATTATCAACTACTCCAGAACAATTAATGAAGAGGATTATTGTTTCGAGTGAGCGGAATTCACAAGTAGTGACTATTCAGGTTTTAGACAAGGATGCTAAGAAGGCAGTCGATATTGCGAATGAGGTGGCAAATGTCTTTAACGAGCAGGTTCCTGTTTTAATGCAAGTGGATAATGTAAATATTTTATCCACTGCTAAATTACCTGAACATCCGAAGCCGGTAAAGCCAAAGAAATTGTTCATTATCGTAGTGGCTGCGGGAATTAGTTTATTAATAGGTTTCGCGCTTTCTTTTTTATTGGATTTGTTAGATTCGACTGTAAAAACGGAAGAAGATATTGAATCGATTTTGAATGTGCCTATTATTGGGATTGTCAGTTCATTTTCATTAAATAGAGAGGGCGATTTATCTTTTCGAAATCGTAAAATAAGGAGGGGCCATTAATGTTTTTTACGAAAAAAAAGAAAAAGCTCTCCACAATGGCAAGAAAGCTTGTCACAATCTCAGATTCTAAATCTATTATTTCCGAGCAATTTCGAACAATCCGCACAAATATTACATTTTCAATGTCGGATACAGATTTAAAGACTATTTTAGTGACTTCATCGATTCCAGCTGAAGGCAAATCGACAACTGTAGCAAATATAGGAATTGTATTTGCGCAAGAAGGAAAAAAAGTACTTATTATCGATGCAGATATGAGAAAACCAACTTTGCATCATACGTTTCATGCTGAAAACGTAACCGGACTTTCGAACGTACTTACTAGACAGTCGCCAATTTATGATGTTATTCAGGAGACACCTATTGATGGTCTTAATATAATGACGAGTGGTCCAACCCCACCAAATCCTTCTGAGTTATTGGCGTCTAATCAGCTAAAAGCGTTAATCCTAGAAGTAAGTAGAGATTTTGATTTAATTTTCTTTGATGCCCCGCCACTATTACCTGTAACAGACGCACAAATATTATCCAATAAGTGCGAGGGAACTTTACTCATTGTAAATTCTGGTGTTGTTGAGAAGATGCAGCTCCAAAAGGCTCACAGTATTTTAAAAGCGTCGCAGGCAAAGCTTTTAGGGGCTGTGCTTAATAATTGTGAAATGCAGTCCGAATACTATTATTAATAAAAATGATAAGTAATGTTTAAATCAATGAGATATTCTTCAACCCGATCGATTAATAGGTTTAGGAGCTAAGGGCATTCTTTTATTGGGCTCATATGATAGAGATTTTATTTGCAGCGGATGGTGATTATTTTTGTATTATATTCTTATATTCCTCTTAATATATGCTGTGATAACTAGTGAGCTTCTACGTGGAAAATATGAGCATTTCATTCGTTTCACCATCATTATTTTATTTGTCTTTTCTATTTGTCTGGTTGGTTTTCGTTATCAAGTTGGTACTGATTACGCAACATATGAGACATGGTTTCACTTATGGTATGACGAGCCATCTATCGAGTGGATTTATGCAATGCTAAATTATTGGGTAAAAACTAGTGGTGGGCAATTTTACTATGTAACATTTTTTATGGCTGTTTGGACTCATAGTTTTGTGTTAGCAGGTATTCGAAAATGGGGTTTGAAAAATGAACAACTAGTGCTAGGTTTTGTTATTTTTTGCAGCTCCTATATGTTTTACTTTATGAACGGGATGAGACAAGGTGCAGCAGTTGCAGTATTTTTATTTGCCTCCTATTTCATTGTAGAACGTAAGTTTTGGAAATACCTATTTTGGCTAATAATTGCTGCGGGTTTTCATATTTCCATCCTTATAGTACTACCGTTGTATTGGTTACCTCATTTAAAAATCAAAAATAGTGTTTACATTGGCGCCATTTGCTTAGCATATATAATTGTAGCAACTGGGATTGCAGGGCAATTGTTCGAAATATTGTTGAATGCAAGCTTTTATAACGCAAAGTACGAATCCATCTTAATGGGGGATGAAGATTTAACAGCTACAAGTAGTAGTTTATTTAGTCCTGGCATATTAGTATCGGTCGTGACATCCGTAGTACTCCTCTCTTTTAGAGAAGGTTTACCTTCAAAGTACAATGTAGCCATAAATTTTTATATGATCGGAATGATCATTCAAATATTGGCTATTTCTACATATATGTACAATCGATTGGGTATGTATTTTCAAATTTTTAATATTATTTGTAGTGCAGTACTATTAAAAAATATTCAGGAACCACGATTGCGATTTATAGCACACTTTTTTTTCTATGCAATATTATTCGTCGTTATGTATAAAGTAGTTATTTATAGTGCTGAAGAGGGGAATTTTATTTATAAAAATATCTTCTCAGAGGGCCATACAAACTGGATTTTCAGTGAATAAATTTTTATTGAATTAGGAATGAAAGGATGGAATTAATGGATACGGTTTCCGTAGTTATTCCGGTCTATAACAAAGGGAAATATGTGATAGAGTCTGTTCAAAGTGTGCTACAGCAAACGTATCCGTATTTTGAAATTTTACTTATTAATGATGGCTCTACTGATAATGGTGAGGAATTCATGCTACAACTACAGCGCCAGGACTCTCGAATTCGTTATCTACACCAATCAAACCAAGGTGTTTCTAAAAGTCGAAATAAGGGCATAGAGCAGGCAACTGGAAAATATATATGTTTTTTAGATGCTGATGACTTGTATCATCCACACTTTTTACAAAAAATGATTGCAAGTATTAGGGATAATGAGGTTTGTTATTGTGGGCAAAATTTAGTCTATGACAATGGTAAGCACAAAAAGGGGCCAATGAAGTTTCTAAAGGGCGATATTTTAGAAGCGTATTTCTATAATAAATGCACCCCTAATACGAATAGCTGGATGTTTAAAAGGGATTTTATTTTACAGCACCATATACAATTTAATGAAAATCTAGACTGGGGAGAGGATATGCTCTTTTATGCACAAGTTTTAACCTTCAATACAGCAGTTCAATGTGTAAAAGACTACCTAACGTTTTACCGTGTTGGGGTAAAACAATCGTTGAGTACTGTTAATATAGATAAATTATATAAAGATATTGATTGGTTAAGTGAATATAAGGTCTTTTTAGAAAAGGTAGATCTTCCCCTTTCACGTAAACAGGCTGTTTTGTCTGCCATTGATGGGTATCGATTACCTGCATTACTCATTTATGGTTTATGGTTGAATAAAAAAATAATCAGTAAAAGAAAGTATGATCAGGTGCGCCAAGAGGTCGAAAATTTGATTAAACCAATCCAACTAAATAATGGTTTAAGGAGCTTAAAGTTATATTTTTACAGTAAGTTCATTTAGTAAGGCAAGGACTCGGTTTTCCATTTATGCAAACATTTGCGGAATAGTAGCTTCTTTTAAAGAGTATATTTTGTTGAATGCAAAAAGAAGTACTGTGAATAATTTAGAGGAGTTGTATACTTTGAAAATTGGGTTTGTGCATAGTGAAAAATCCTATTTACCTGAAATACATGCCTATGAGGCTTACTGTAATAACCAAGAAAAAATAGTAGCTGAAATCATCACAAATGAGGAACTAGTAGATATAAATGATAATGACTTCGATGTACTATGGAAATTCCCTGGAATTGATGTAAGGCGAAATTTTAAAAATGTCAAAGTCATTCACGAATATAATTCATTATCTACTGGCAATTTCCCATTAATCAAAAATTATTTGAAACGAAAGTACAATATGACGCCAGATGGTAAAGTATTTTTAAATGAAAAAGTGAAACGTGATATGAACACAGCAGATAAAATGCCAGTATTAATACGAGATATGGGCATAGCCAAACAATTTTTTACACAAAATTCAAAAAAAGAATTTGACTTTGTTTATGTAGGAGCTATGGGGAGGAATAGGGGGTTGTCATTTGCTCTACAGCCCTTTACTTCAACACTAAAGCATAAAAGTATTCTATTAATCGGCAGGCCAGATAATGATTTATATGCACAATATAAAAATAATGCAAATATCATTTTTACTGGAGTAATACCTTATGCCGAAATTCCAAGTATTGCATCCAAAGCAGTATTTGGATTTAACTATATGCCAGATATATATCCATTCAATGTACAGGCTTCTACAAAATTACTAGAATACTGTGCACTTGGCTTGAAAATTGTGACGAGTGAATATTTATGGCTACGTGAATTTGAAAAACAAAGAGATGGTTGTTTTTATAAATTAAATGCGAATCTAGATAATTTTACATCAAACGAATTAGACCGTTTTCAATTTAAGACGCCAGATGTGCAGGATCTTGAATGGAATCAACTTTTTCATAAAATCGATCTTTTAGGATTTTTGAATCGTGTGGTGCGGCATACAGCTTTTTAGATATATAAGTTGACTTAAGAATTCTCCATACTGTTACGTACACATTCGCACTGGACGTAGGTTCCGCATGAGCCCACAAAATGTGTGCGGTCTCATTCTTCTAGTTCATGCGGCATGCTAGGCGCGAATGTCCACAGTATTGCTTACTCGCTCGAATCTTTAGTTCAATATATAGGCCAACTCATTAGGTAAATGACATATGATTAGAAAAGTTGGAGGTTGATAAATATGAAGGAAATAAGGAACGGAGCTATTCTTTCATATCTATCAATTTTTCTGACTTTTTTTGTCTCTATTGTGTATACGCCTATTATGATACAAATGCTCGGTCAAGAGGAATATGGGCTTTACGCATTAATGATGGTACTTGTTGGGTATTTTTCAATTTTGGATCTGGGCTTTGGAAATGCGATTGTTCGATATATTTCGAGAAATCGTGCAACTGGTGACAAAGTAATGGAAGCTGCATTAAATGGATTCTTTTTGAAATTATTTATTGCCATTGGCTTCATAGCACTTGGAATTGGGTTCATTTTATATACGCAAATGGATATGATTTTTGGCAGTAGTTTAACAATTGAACAACTGAATAAGACAAAAATGATGCTGATTTTCATGACAATCAGCATGGCACTGCAGTTTCCATTAAGTGTTTTTACATCGATTTTACAAGCATATGAAAAATTTGTCTTTATCAAATTCATCTCGCTTTCACAAGCTATTCTGCAGCCGCTTACGATGTTGTTCTTTTTATTAAATGGAGCAGATTCAGTGGCAATGATCGGCATTGTCGCTTTTTACAACGTTTTGTTTTTAATGATAGAAGCTTTTATTTGTATGAAAATCCTTGATATTTCATTTACCTTTAGACGAAATAGTGGGATTTTAAAGAAGGAAATTTTTGTTTTTGCCTTTTTTATTTTTGTCACAGTCATTGTGGATAAGATTTACTGGCAAACGGATCAAATGCTATTAGGAATTATAAAAGGAACGACAGATGTTGCGGTTTATGCAATTGCTATGCAAATTGTGATGATATTTATGTCCCTTGCTTTAGCGATTAGTAACCTCTTTTTACCTAGAATGTCTATTTGGGTCACAGAAGAAGATAGTGTGAGCCAAATTAATCAATTGTTTATAAAAGTAGGTTCAATTCAGTTTTTGATTATTAGCTATGTGCTTGGGGGTTTTTTCCTTTTTGGAAGAGAATTTATTGCCATGTGGGTTGGGCAAGAGTTTTTAGATGTGTATAAAATTGTGCTAATTATCATGCTTCCTTTTACAATCGACCTTATTCAAAATTTAGGTTTAAGTGTGTTAAAGGCGAAAAATTTATTTAAGTTTCGGACATTACTTTTAATTAGTATTGCTCTCGTTAATTTAGTTCTTTCCATTCCAGCGATTCAGTTTTTTGGGTTAATGGGAGCTGCGATTATTACAGCTTTCTCTTTATTAATTGGCAATGTTATTATCATGAATGTTTACTATTATAAAAAATTGCAGCTAGATATTAAAGGATTTTGGGCAAGAATTATTAGGTTATTAGTTGGGGTTTCTTTAGCAACAGCTACTATGAAATTAATCGTAAATATTTTTAATCCAAAAATATCGTGGGTTTCATTAGTAGGCTTTATTTTGTTATATGGGCTTTTTTTAGGAATAAGTATTGTGCAGTTTGGTCTAAGTGGTAATCAAAGGAAAATAGGTATACTTATGGTCAAAAAATTATATAGCAATATATTGAATAAGAGAATAGAGCAGGAATAGTTTGAGGAGGGCAAAGGAGTGGGTGTAAAAGTTAGTGTCATTTTACCAGTATATAATGCAGAAAAATATATTGGAAAGTGCTTGGAAAGTCTCAGTCAGCAGAAGCTCCGAGAAATCGAAATTATCGCGATAAATGATGGAAGTCAGGATCAGACCCTATCCATTTTAAATAAATATAGAGCGTTAGATGAACGAATTATTATTTTTAATACGCCAAACAGAGGGGTAAGCTGCGCAAGAAATTTAGGGATTGATAAAGCAACGGGAGACTATCTAACTTTTGTTGATGCGGATGATTGGATTGAGCCTACGATGCTAGAAAAGCTTTACAAGGCTTGTTTAGACACGGGCTGTGCGATTTCAAAATGTGATGTTTCCTTTGTAACTCAGGAAGAGATATCTAAGTTGAACTATGCATCACAGAAGTATCAATTGTACGACACTTTGGCATTTTTTGAAGCGTTATTTACTGAGGTTTATGAGAATCATTTTGGTTATGCCTGCGGTAAATTGTATGAAACCTCGTTTATTCAGAAGAATGGGCTACTATTTGAAGAAGACATGAATTTTGCAGAGGACACGTTGTTCATTGCAAAAGCAGTTGTTCAAAACGGCCATATTTGTTATGTTCCTCAGCAACTTTACTATTATAATATAGCAAATGAACATTCTTTAACTAGAGGAGGCGTGCAAAATTTACAGGAGAAATATGAAGTACTCTATAATCGACTTCAAGAAATACTAATAAAAGAGAATGTATTTAAGCAAGTAGAAAATAGTTTTTTAAATTACCAATTAGAAGGTTTAATGAATGTAACGCACAATAAACATGGCCTTACAAGTAATTATCATCACATAACAAGTGTACTTAAAATGGAGATACAGGATTTTCTACAAAAATATCCAAATGTAATAAAGGTAAAGCCTCTAGGAAAAAGTAAAAAGAAGCAATTATTGCTTTTCTTATTAAGAGTGAAAGCTTTGCATTGCTCCACCGTGCTTATTTATTTCAACTTGAAAAGAAATAAAGTGATTTAAAGTTAATGATTACCAAAATATGTACTTGATTGTACTTTCCGCCTATAGTGAAACGTGCTGCTGTAAACTCTAATTGCTGGATGTGGTTGCCAAATACCTTTTACTGCTCATTGCGAATCCCTGTGAGAAGGTGGTAAACTAAAGTGTGCTAATTAAAGAAAGAGTGGTTTTGCAAAATGAAAGTACTATTTATAGGGGATATTGTCGGTTCCATTGGTCGCGATGCAGTGGAAAAATATTTACCACGCTTAAAGAAAAAATATAACGCAGACGTTATTATTGCCAACGGTGAAAATGCAGCAGCAGGACGTGGAATTACACGTAATATTTATAATGACCTATTGCAAATGGGTGTAGATGTTATTACAATGGGCAATCACACTTGGGATAATAAAGATATTTTTGATTTTATAGATGATGCAGATTATTTAATACGCCCTGCAAACTTTTCAAGTGATGCCCCAGGTAAAGGTATGGTGCAAATTTCAAAAAACGGTGTAACACTATCCGTTATTAATTTACACGGTCGAGTGTTTTTACCTCCTCATGAGGATCCATTTGCGATGGCAGAGAAATTAATCGAAGAAGCACATAAAACGTCACCGCTTGTATTCGTGGATTTTCATGCAGAAGCGACAAGTGAAAAAATTGCCCTTGGGTGGCACTTAGATGGAAAGGCCTCGGCAGTCGTTGGTACACATACACATGTACAAACAGCCGATGCACGTATTTATCCAAATGGAACAGCCTATATTACGGACGTTGGTATGACAGGTCCATACGATGAAATTTTAGGGATGACGAAGGAAAGTGTCATTTATAGATTCCAAACAAACATGCCATCTCGTTTTGAAGTGCCTAAAAAAGGACGCGATGTGTTAAGTGGTTTCTTTGTAGACATTGATGATAAAACAGGAAAGGCTCGACATTGCGAGCGAATTTATATAAACGAAGATTATCCGTTCCAAGCATAAGAAGAGAAACTATTGTGTATAAAAAAATGCACAATAGTTTTTTGTTTTGAAAATTTGTTAATTCAATGAAATTAAAGCATCATAATAAAATATGACTCTTCGGCAAAACGAGGGGTTGATTTCCGCTCCGACTGGGCGCTTTGTTGCTGACGCTTCGCTTTCGCACAGAGCAAAGCTTCCTGGGGGCGTCCGATGAGCCGCTTGGGCCAACACGATGTTGGTCACGAAGGCGTTATCACAGGATGTGATGCTCTTAGCCTTCGTTCCCCTATGTGCTCGCTCCAGGGTCTCATCTGTGACGCTAATCCCCAAGGAGTCGCCCAGTCTCCGCTACAATCAACCTCTTCATTTAGCATGTATTTTCTGGCATGTTAATCTAATTTATAGGGATAAAATCAAGCTTCAACAAGATGCGTTATTTGTGCGAAAGCGAAGCGGCAGCAATGATACATATATACAATCACCTTAACTGTTTTAAGTTTCTATTCTGAAGAGAGTAACCATTAAGGTTCACTTTTGAAATACTTAAATTTTATAAAAGTTCTACACTATTGTTGATTGCAGTGGAAGGCAACTCGACTCCCGTGGGATAGCGAGACAGGCGAGACCCTGCACGGAGCGTAGCGGAGGAAGCGGCTCGACGCTCGCCCACAGGAAGCTCTGCTCTGCGCGAAAGCGAAGCGTCAGCGGCAAAGCGAGTAGCCTGGAACGGAAATCACCCTCACGTTTTCATGAGCTCCACTACTTTTAATATGATATCTTTATTTCATTGATCCAGTAAATTTTCTACGTTGAATTTTCAATCTTTTTAGATTGTTTTGATATATAAGAAATGAAAATAGTCTATTTCCTTCTCGCCGAGCATAAAATGACCTATCGACAATAACTTGAGGTCCAAACAAGGGGGACATGAGTTGTTGAGCGTAAACACTATTCGCGAAACGGGGAGGAATAATTGTGGATTCATTAAAAGTATCATCACGCTCTAATCCAAATTCAGTTGCAGGTGCA
The DNA here is from genome assembly GCF_042267565.1 of Lysinibacillus sp. NPDC056232. Classification (NCBI taxonomy): domain Bacteria; kingdom Bacillati; phylum Bacillota; class Bacilli; order Caryophanales; family Bacillaceae; genus Lysinibacillus; species Lysinibacillus sp. NPDC056232. The sequence continues at coordinate 149,392 of NZ_JBHJTF010000001.1, forward strand.
TTAGTCGCGGTAATCAGAGAAAAAGGGCAAGCAGAAATGCAGGCAGTTGGGGCAGGGGCACTTAACCAAGCCGTGAAAGCAGTGGCCATTGCACGCGGATTTGTAGCGCCAAGTGGCACAGATTTAATTTGCGCACCGGCGTTTGCCGATATTTTAATTGCTGGTGAGGAACGTACAGCCTTAAAGCTTCTTGTGGAAAAACGTGTTCGATAAAAAGTAATAAAGTAAAATGCCTTGCACATAATAAGCTGCAAGGCATTTTTTTTGTTTTAATAGGTTGCGTAGTTCGTGCTTTACATATTTGTTAATACGTATCCCATATTAGTTTATTTCCGTTCCAACTGGGCGGCTCCTTATGGATTCGGTAAAAACGCCACGTCCTGTGGCATTATCAAAATGACCGACATCGTGTCGCCCCTCGTACAGACCTAAGCTCAAAGCCGATTCCGGACGCATTGTTTATCTGCGCGACAGCTACAATTATGCCGAGGCATAATTGATTATTTAGCGAGTTTGAAATTTACAACTTTATGAACGCTATTTTCAGTCAAAGGTCTGAATTTCGCTGAAATCGCGTAATAACAATAGTGCAGACCGTTTCTTCGTGTTAAACTTATGAAGGAAAAATAATAGTATACACATTGGATCTAAGGAGTTGTTGACATGTTACATCAGCTTTCATGGAAAGTCGGTGGGCAACAGGGTGAAGGGATTGAAAGTACAGGGGAAATTTTCTCAATGGCAATGAATCGTTTAGGTTACTTCCTATACGGTTATCGCCATTTCTCTTCTCGAATTAAAGGTGGCCATACGAATAATAAAATTACAGTTCGTCCAACAGAAGTACGTACAATTGCGGATGATTTAGATATTTTAGTAGCGTTCGACCAAGAAACAATCGACGTCAATTATAAAGAACTAACAGAAAATGGCATTATTTTAGCGGATGCAAAATTTGGTCCAGTGAAACCAGAAGATTCAAAAGCGCCATTATTTGCGGTGCCTTTTACAGAGGTAGCTGCAGAGCTTGGCACTTCGTTGATGAAAAATATGGTAGCGATCGGTGCAACAGCTTCATTGTTAAATTTAGAGGATGAAGTGTTCCAAAATGTTGTAGATGATATTTTTGGCCGAAAAGGTGAAGAAGTTGTTCAGAAAAATATGGAGGCCATTGCACGCGGTCATGAATTAATGAATGAGCTTTTAGGCGATCGTGTAGGTGAATGGGCTTTAGCACCAGCAGACGGTAAACGTCGTATGTTCATGATCGGGAACGATGCAATAGCACTTGGTGCACTTGCTGCTGGGACACGCTTTATGGCAGCCTACCCAATTACACCAGCTTCTGAGATTATGGAATACCTTATAAAAAAATTACCGAAATTCGGTGGTACGGTTATTCAAACAGAAGACGAAATTGCTGCAGCGACAATGGCAATTGGGGCAAACTTTGGTGGTGTTCGTTCCTTTACAGCTTCTGCTGGCCCTGGTCTTTCATTAATGATGGAAGCACTTGGTCTTTCAGGTATGACAGAGCAGCCACTAGTTGTTGTGGATACACAACGTGGTGGTCCATCAACAGGGTTACCAACAAAACAAGAGCAATCAGATTTAATGGCGATGTTATATGGTACGCATGGTGAAATTCCAAAAGTAGTCATTGCACCTTCTACAATGGAGGAAGCATTCTTTGACACAATCCAAGCGTTTAACATTGCAGAGGAATTACAATTACCAGTTATTTTAATGACTGACTTGCAATTATCTTTAGGTAAACAATCTGTAGAGCCATTCGATTACAATAAAATTGAAATTCGTCGCGGTAAAATTGTTACAGGCGACATTGAAGAAGCGGCTGATAAAGCATACTTCAAACGGTATGAAGATACGGAAGACGGTATTTCACCGCGTGTGTTACCTGGTACGTTGAATGGTATTCACCATGTAACAGGGGTTGAGCACGATGAAACAGGTAAACCATCTGAAGCAACTGGTAACCGTCAAGTACAAATGGATAAACGTTTCCGTAAGCTAGCGGCATTGAAATTTGATAATCCAGTATTTTCAAATGCGCCACACGAAGAAGCCGATATTTTATTAGTGGGCTTTAACTCAACACGTGGAGCTATTGAAGAAGTACAAGAACGCTTAAATGCTCAAGGGTTGAAGGTGAATCATGCACATATTCGTTTAATTCATCCATTCCCATCTGCTGAGGTGGCACCACTTGTAGCAAAAGCGAAAAAAGTAGTCGTTGTAGAAAATAACTACACAGGTCAATTAGCAAATATTATGAAGATGAATATTGGTGGTCACGATAAAATCGAGACTATTACAAAATATAATGGTACACCATTCTTGCCAGGTGAATTAGAAAATCGTGTGAAGGAGTTGACTCGCTAATGGCAACATTTAAGGATTTTCGTAATACAGTGAAACCAAACTGGTGCCCAGGCTGTGGTGACTTCTCTGTACAAGCAGCGATTCAGCGCGCCGCGGCTAACGTTGGAATTGAACCAAACGAACTAGCTGTTATCTCTGGGATTGGCTGTTCTGGTCGTATTTCAGGATACATTAATTCTTACGGTTTCCACGGTATTCATGGTCGTGCATTACCGATTGCACAAGGCTTAAAAATGGCTAACCGTGATTTAAACGTTATTGCTTCTGGCGGTGACGGGGATGGCTTTGCGATTGGTATGGGTCATACAATTCATTCCATCCGTCGTAATATTGACATCACATACGTTGTTATGGATAACCAAATTTATGGTTTAACAAAGGGGCAAACATCTCCACGTTCTGCTGCTGGATTTATTACAAAATCTACGCCAGGTGGTGCGATTGAGCCTTCATTAAAACCATTAGAAGTAGCTTTAACAAGCGGAGCTACATTTGTCGCACAAGGTTTCTCTACGGACATTAAAGAATTAACAGCTTTAATTGAAGCTGGTATTAATCATAAAGGCTTCTCATTCATCAACGTATTCTCACCTTGTGTTACGTATAACAAAGTGAACACGTACGATTGGTTTAAAGAGAACTTAACGAAGCTTGCTGATATTGAAGGTTATGATAACTTTGACCGCGGTATGGCAATGCGTACAGTGATGGAGCATGAAGGTTTAGTAACAGGTATTATTTATCAAGATACTGAAACAGCTTCATATCAAGAAAAAGTACCAGGCTATTCAGAGCTACCATTAACGGATATTGATATTAAAATGAGCGAAAATGATTTTAATGATTTAGTAAAAGAATTTATGTAAATCAAATTTCATATAGCATGACAAAAAGCATTTGGGATGTCCTCATTCCAAATGCTTTTCATTTTTTTTATAAAGTGTGCTTCTTCTGCAAAGCGAGGGTTGATTTCCGTTCCGGCTGGGCGCTTTCCGGGGGGCATCCGATGAGCCGCTTCGCTGCAGGGTCTCGGGCCAACAGATGTTTTTTGCGTGAAAGCGTAGTGCTAACGCAGCGTCAGCAAAAGGTTTTCGTTTGTGCGAAAGCGAAGCGTCAGCAACAGCACCGATGTTGGTCACGAAGGCGTTATCACAGGACGTGATGTTCTTAGCCTTCGTTCCTCTATTGCTGATCCCCGAGGAGTCGCCCATCCTCCACTCCAATCAACTATTCCAAAAAGCATATTACTCTAATATAGTCATAAAACGAAACTTCAGTAAGAGGGCTTAGTCTGTGCAAAAGTGAAGCACTACAACATTCACAAACCTTGACCAAATTGATTTTCATAGTGAATCTCACAAAAATCTTCGATATCCTTATAAAATCCTTATAATCATTTTTTACACTATAATCATCGAAAGGAAGATGATTATCAGATGGAAGATATTATTTTACAAACAGAAAATCTTAGTAAAAGCTTTAAGAGGCAAAAAATTGTAGAGGACTTGTCGTTAACGATACCTCGCAATACTGTTTACGGTTTACTCGGTCCGAATGGTGCAGGGAAATCAACAGCGTTAAAAATGATAACAGGGATGCTGCGTCCGAATGCAGGGAAGATACTTTTTAATGGACGTGAATTGAATCGTAATGATTTAAAAGACACTGGTGTATTAATTGAAACACCACCGCTTTATGAAAATTTAACGGCAAGGGAAAATCTAAAGGTTCGAACGATTGCACTAGGATTACCAGAATCGCGGATTGACGAAGTATTAAGAATTGTTGACTTGACCAATACAGGGAAAAAACGAGCAGGACAGTTTTCCTTAGGGATGAAACAACGCCTAGGAATAGCTATTGCGCTATTAAACTATCCTAAACTTTTAATTCTTGATGAGCCGACAAATGGTCTCGATCCAATCGGCATTCAAGAGCTTCGAAAACTGATTCGGTCATTTCCAGAGCAAGGAATTACAGTTATTTTATCTAGCCACATTCTTTCAGAGGTAGAGCAGGTCGTAGATGAAATTGGAATCATTGCGGGAGGAAAATTAGGCTATCAGGGAGTTGCCCCTAAAGGTCAGGAATTAGAATCATTATTTATGCAGGTTGTGTCTGCCAATAGAAAGGCAGGCATGTAACATGATATCAATTATGAAGGCTGAAAGATTGAAGTGGAAAAAGACTTTTATTCCTAAATTAGTTTGGCTGGCACCCATTGTGGCGATCTTACTAACTGCAGTATTAATGGGAGGAAGCTTTTTTCAAAGTGGCGCTTATAATTGGTGGTATACAATGCTCCTGCCGGGTGCACTGACGATATGTTGTGCATTGGTGATCGAAAAAGATGCTAAATTGAAATACCATAGTATTCTCGCAATGCCGCTCGATCTTAAGAAGGTTTGGTTTGGCAAAATACTTGCATGTAGTGCCTGGTTGTTATTAACTACACTTATTTTCTTTGCTGGTATTACTGCTGGTGGAATACTGTTTGGCACTAGCTATTCTTTAACAAATAGTCTTACAGGTAGCTTGTTAATTTTCTTAACGTTATTATGGCAAATTCCACTTTGCCTGTTTCTTGCGGCAAAATTAGGAACTTACATGGCTATTTTAATAAATTTAGTTGGCAATATGGTTGGTGTGGTTGCATTTGCGGATGGAGAGTTTTGGTATAGCGTTCCTTATGCCATTACAGCAAGACTAATTTGTCCAACACTAGAAATTTTACCAAATGGTCTACCAGTACCTGAGGACAGCCCGTTATTAAGCATATCGGTTATAGTTCCTGGTATATTAATTGCTTTAGCTTGGTTTGCATTAATCAGCTACTTTACTGCACGTTGGTTTCAGAAAAGAGAGGCGAAATAGTATATGGTAATGTTAAGATTACTTAGAGCAGAGTTTCTTAAAATAAAAAGAACGCCATTTTTACTAATTCATCTCCTTATACCTATTATTATTTCTGGGCTGTTTTTAGCATACTACTCCTATTCACCATGGGATTTCAATGGGAAAGTATCCGCTTATTTTCAGGCTCTCGCGTGTGGTTTTCCGACTATAATTGGATTAGTTTGTTCAATGGTATCGGAGCAAGAAGCTACAGCAGGACATTTTCAGGAGATGCTGACAGCGTCTAAAACAAAAATAATGGCCTTTTTAAGCAAGATACTACTCTTATTATTGTTTAGTTTTGGAGCAATATTATTGTCTATTGGTATTTTTAGTGTTGGTTTTATTGAGCTTTTACACGAGGATACTTTTAGCTTTCAATTTTATTTAATAGCTGGATGTATTCTATTTGTAAGCTTTGTATTTATATATATTTTACATTTTTTTGTTAGTCTTCAATTTGGTAAAGGCGCCTCCATAGGATTAGGTATTGTGGGATCACTATTAGTAGCCTTACTACTCACTGGAATAGGTGATGGTATTTGGTCATTTATACCTTATGGTTGGGGTGGTCACTTTGTTTCGTTATGGACAATGAAGGCGTCAGGGCTTGACCTATCAACGGTGGAAATAGGACTACAGGAAGGTATTATTGCTTCCGTTTGCGGAACATTGTTAGCGTTAGTCTTATCTTGTTTATGGTTTTGGAAATGGGAAGGAAGAAAGTCTGATAATTAGGGTATGAAGAAATGATGAGGGTAGAAATATGGCGAAAATATTGGCGGTAGATGATGAAAAAGGTATTTTAATATTGATAAAAAATGCATTACTAAAAGATGAACATCTAGTAACGGCAGTCTCTGATGCAACAGAAGTAAGTAAAAAGGATCTTGGTGCCTTCGATTTAATTTTATTGGATGTGATGATGCCCGAAATTGATGGATTTACTTTATGTGGCCAAATACGTCATGCTGTAGATTGTCCTATCCTTTTTTTAACAGCTAAATCATTAGAAGAAGATTTAATGTATGGTCTAGGTCTTGGCGCTGATGATTATATTATCAAGCCGTTTGGCATTGGAGAGCTGCGTGCAAGAGTGAATGCGCATTTGAGACGGGAAATAAGAGAAAGACGTAGTATCCTTTTTGTAGATAACATTCACTTCAATCTATCTGGCAAAGAGCTGTTTGTAAATGAGGAGAAGGTATTGCTGACAAAAAGCGAATATGAAATATGCGAATTTCTAGCTCGAAACCGAGGACAGGTGTTTTCGAAAGAAAAGATTTATGAAACTATTTTTGGGTTTGATGGGAAGAGTGACAGTACGGCTATTACTGAGCATATTAAAAATATTCGTTCAAAGCTACATGCCTTTAATGTTGACGCCATTGACACTGTTTGGGGGATTGGATATAAATGGAGACAATAAAGCCTACTAAAGGAACACGACTACATACTTTTTTTCTTCGATACCTCCTTTTCCTAAGTCTAGGCACCATTCTGTTAGTAGTACTGCTAATCGGTTTAACGATGTTTGCCCTTTCTACCAACTTCATATTACCAGCAAATTATGCAGAAACTCAAATTTCATTATCAAGAGATCGTATTGCGTCTAGTAGTTCGGTTACAGCTGATATGATCCCAAACCTTGTTGATTACGCCGTCTTTTCTAAAGAAGGTAAATTTCTTGCAGGGAATCTTTCAGAGAAGGAAGCTTCTAAAGCTTGGGATGCAATGAAAAAAGACCAATCTCAAGGTATCACCCAATTTTACTCGTTTATAGAGCGAGAAAATGAGATTTGTATTTTACGGTATGGTATGTTGCCTCAGTATCGTTCGGCTATTTTGAGAAAATATTTACCTAACCCGCAACTATTAGATATTCTATTATTTATTATAGGAGTAATAACTCTACCAACTGTCCTTGCGATCCATTTTGGAAGAAATCTTAAGAAAAAAATGTTTGGCTTGCAGGAAGCGATTGAAAAAATACAAAATCAAAATTTGGATTTTACAATAAATACTTCAGGAATTCGTGAAATAGATGAAATATCCATTTCTCTTGAACATATGAGAGAGGCTTTAAACAGCTCTTTAAAACAGCAATGGGAATCAGAACAGGCACGTAGAGAACAAATTTCTGCTCTTGCCCACGATCTGAAAACACCACTTACCATTATTCGGGGGAACGCAGAGCTTTTACAGGATACTGTCCAAGATGAAATTCAAAAAGAATATAATAACTATATTTTGAAAAATACATTAGAAATAGAAAAGTTCACGAATGAGCTGATTGATTTATCGAAAATGGGAAAAAATATCGCCCGTGAAAAAACGAATGTTAAAACGGATGTATTTATGACAGAAGTAGAAGATCAATTGAGAGCTCTTTCGTTGGAAAAAAAACTTCAAGTGGATGTCCAAAAGAAAATTCTCCCTGCGCTTATTTTTATTGATGAAGAGCAGTTCTATCGAGCGATGTTAAACGTTATTGCCAATGCGGTAGAGCACACACCTGAAAATGGCAAGGTAACATTAACTGTGCAAGGTGCTGCTGATGATATTCAATTTACCGTTATTGATAGCGGCTGTGGATTTTCTCCGAAGGATTTAAATGAGGCTACCAAACAGTTTTATCGCGGAGACCCAAGCAGAAATGCAGGAAATCACCATGGGATGGGACTTTATATTGCCCAATCAATTGTTCAGAGTCATGGTGGAGCACTGCTAATTGACAATGATTTATCAGGTGGAGGAAAAGTGACCATAACAATCCCAATTAATTTCGCCTTGGCGTAATTGTTTTTGCTGTTGCTTTGCTTTTGCACAGATATAAATTATTTGAGATGCGGTGAATTATTTACTGATCGAAGGATTTTTTGTTGATAATTTACTTATGCCTTTTGGTACGGAAATTAGCTTCTTCTATGAAGTTCAATAATATAACATTGGATAAAATGTATACCATGAATATGAGTTGATCTTCGTTACGGCTGGGCGACTCCTTGGGGATCAGCAATAGAGGAACGAAGGCTAAGAACATCACGTCCTGTGATAACGCCTTCGTGACCAACATCGTGCTGTTGCTGACGCTTCGCTTTCGCACAGACGAAAACCTTTTGCTGCCGCTACGTTAGCACTACGCTTTCGCGCAAAAAACATCTGTTGGCCCGAGACCCTGGAGCGAGCAGGCAGAGGAACGAAGGCTAAAACCATCACATCCTGTGATAACGCCTTCGTGACCAACATCATGTTGGCCCAAGCGGCTCATCGGACGCCCCCAGGAAGCTTTGCTCTGTGCGAAAGCAAAGCGACAGCAATTGTTTTATCTGTGCGAAAGCGAAGCGACAGCAACAATTGTTTTAACTGTGCGAAAGCGAAGCGACAGCAACAAATGTTTTAACTGTGCGAAAGCGAAGCGACAGCAACAAATGTTTTAACTGTGCGAAAGCGAAGCGACAGCAACAACAAAGCGCCCAGCCGGAACGGAAATCAACCCCACGCTATGATGGCGAGCCTTAAATTAATAAATATCTTGAGAAAAGAATGATTATGGCAAATTTGCTAATATCATTGTTTTTGTTTTTGTTTGAAAGGAAAAAATGGGGAGCGAGTTCGGGCAAGAGTATTGTAATAAATGCTACAATAAAAGAAAAAAAGAGGAGGCGATGACGCACGTGGATAACGTCATTGATTTTATTGCAAAGAAAAAAGAATGGGAAGAAAGACAGCGCGCGCAGGACTTAGAAAAGTATGTTGCGACACAATGTAATTTCCATCAACCAGAAAATATTGATGCACTTGTTGATGGAAAAGTGATTGAGGTCAAGGACCATACGTTGTTTTTAGGTTTCCTCTCAATATTAAAAGATGAAAAAATTGATCCACTCGATATTTTTCAGGATGTATTTACATTAGAACCTTCTCGCTTTGAAATGTCCTACAATATGAGATGGTGGTCAGTCGTACAGCTTGCATTTACATTTTTAACAATTTTAAAGGAAAACGAGCCACATACATATGCAGATTTTCTTGGTTTATAAAATTAATAAAGTGTGTGCACGTCTTGCAAAGCTACATAAACGTGCACATACAGAACTAGATTCCTTCTGATTTCCTCTAAAACTTTTACTTTCCCCTTAAATTAATTATTGTTCATAGATTTTCATATTTCCTTAATAATTTTTACTAAATATTTTACTGTCCTCCATACTTGCTTAATGTTTGTTTCTTAATATAACTGTTGTAAGGCAAATGAAAACAAACATAAACAAATGGAGGTTCCAACTCATGGCAATTCAAAAGTTGTGGAAGAAAGGTCTAATCGGAGCATTAGCAATTTCAATGTTGGCGGCTTGTTCGGACGGCTCATCTAGTTCTAATGAAGTGAAAAGTGATTTAACGCTTGAAGAGGTTACGAAAAAAGCAAAAGAAGAAGGCACTGTAAATTCTGTCGGTATGCCAGATACGTGGGCTAACTGGGTGGAGACTTGGGATGAGCTTGGTACTGAATATAGCCTTAAGCATAAGGATTCAGATATGTCGAGTGCTGAGGAGCTAGCAAAGTTTGAGGCAGAAAAGGATGATGCCACTGCTGATATTGGTGATGTCGGAATTGCCTTTGGACCGATTGCCAAGGACAAAGGTTTAACATTACCGTACAAAACATCTTATTGGGATGAAATACCTGACTGGGCAAAGGATGATGAAGGCCATTGGATCGTCGGTTACACGGGAACCATTTCATTTTTAACTGATAAAAATAACGTCAAAAACGCCCCGAAATCTTGGGATGATATTAAAAACGGAGATTACACTGTCAGCATTGGTGACGCTTTAACAGCGAATCAAGCACAGTTTGCTATTTTAGCAGCCGCTATGGCATTTGGTGGCGATGAGTCAAATATTCAACCAGGGATAGACTTTTTTGCAGACTTAGCAAAACAAGGGCGTTTAAAAGGAGATCCAACTGTAGCGAATTTAGAAAAGGGTGAAATTGACGTAGCTATCTTATGGGACTTTAATGCACTTGGCTATCGACACCAAATCGATGAGAAACGTTTTGATGTCGTCATTCCATCAGAAGGCTCTGTAACATCAGGCTATGCAACGATCATAAATAAATACGCTAAAAATCCTTATGCAGCAATGCTTGCTCGTGAATATATTTTATCTGATGCAGGGCAAGAAAACTTAGCGAAGGGTTATGCTCGTCCAATTCGTGACAAGGTTCAATTGTCTCAAGATGTTCAAAAACTATTATTACCTGCGGACATGTACAAAAATGCACAGCCAGTAAAAGATCAAAAAAAATGGGAAGAAACAACAAAGCAAATTCCACAACTCTATCAGGAGCAGGTATTAATTCATGGGAAATAAAAAAGTTGTTTTAATTGTCATAGATGCACTTCGCTTTGATACAGCCTGTACCCATATGGGATTTATGCACCATTTAATTGAACGTAAGATTGCAGCACGCTACAAGGTTTGCGCAGAGGTCCCGTCTCTATCAAGGCCTTTATATGAAACAATTTTAACGGGGACACCCCCCATTGTACATGGGGTAACGAGCAATATGACAGTACGTTTAACTACGCAAAATAGTCTGTTTCATGTAGCGAAAGACAACGGTTTGTCTACAGCAGCGGCTGCCTATTATTGGGTCAGTGAGCTATATAATCGTGCACCATTTGTGCATATGGAGGACAGGTTACAATTAGATACTCAATTGCCGATTGAGAATGGCTTGTTCTACTTTGAGGATCACTATCCAGACAGTCATTTATTTGCTGATGCTGCTTGGCTAATGGATCAAAAGCAACCAGATTTCTTATATATTCATCCGATGAATGTAGATGATGATGGTCATAAATTTACAGCTGACTCGGCACAATATCGAAATCGTGTTTTAGCGGTGGATGCATTATTATCTCTATTTATTCCAAAATGTCTTGCGCAGGGCTATGAAGTGATCGTGACGGCAGATCATGGGATGACAAGTGATGGTAATCATGGAGGCACAACAGCTGAAGATCGCCATGTCCCAATGTTTGTTATTTCGAATCACGTTAAAGCAGGCATTAAGGATGAGATTGTCTCACAGTTACAAATTGCTCCGCTATGCTGTCATTTATTGAATATCGAACCTTCTGATGAAATGGTTCCCTTGTTATTAGAGGGGATGCATTCTTTAAAAAGGGTTTAATTATCAATATTTATTCAGGCGTGTTGGTTAGGGGAAAAGGTTTATTATTGAGTGATTAAATATAGCGTGGGGTTGATTTCCGTTCCGACTGGGCGCTTTCCTGGGGGCGTCCGATGAGCCGCTTCACTCGCAATGCTCGCTCCAGGGTCTCATCTGTGACGCTGATCCCCGAGGAGTCGCCCAGTCTCCACTCCAATCAACTTATATATGGTATACGTTTTTAACAAATATCATCACTAATTTTGGATGACGAGCCAATATAAAAGGTTTTTTGTTGCTTATGTATACCCATCTTTAACTGATTGTAGCGGGGGCTAATCGAGTGCTCCTACCACTTTGCTTTTGTCATAGAGCAAAGCTTCCATTGGGAAAAATAAGTAGTCGTTTTAGAAATGTGCGTCCTCTAATTAAGATGGATAAAAATCAATATTCTCATCTTTCGCCACTTGGTACTACTTTGCTAGTTTCAGGGCGCGAATTTGATTAATCTATATGGCCGCTATTAAATAAAGAAAGAAGTGATTGTTTTGATTTCGAAGCGGCAATCAGTTGCCTGGCTTTCTCCTTTTCTAGTACTTGTCTTGTTATTTTTCTTAGTACCGTTACTGTATATGCTCATCACAAGCTTTCAAAATAATGATGGTTTTACATTTGCACAATATCGATCGGTACTAACGAATGATTACATTTTACAAGGCTTTCAAAATAGTATTACACTGTCCGTTATTTCGGCAGTCATTGCCTTAATCGTTACCTTATTTGCAGTTTATGCGATGATGAGATTTTCTGAGCCAGTGCGCGAGAAAATTTTGATACTGACAAACTTAACATCAAATTTTTCAGGTATTCCATTAGCGTTTGCCTTTATCGTATTACTTGGCAATAGCGGGCTCTTTACTTTGCTATTCGATAAATGGGGGATCAGCGCTTTATCGTCATTTTCTCTTTATAGCTGGGGTGGATTGTTACTTATTTATATTTACTTCCAGCTGCCATTAGCATTAATGCTTTTATACCCAATTTATGATGGAATTCAGCAACAATGGAAGGAAGCAGCCGCACTACTTGGCGCTTCTACTTGGCAGTTTTGGATGAAGATTGGGATCCCTGTTATGCTTCCTGGGATTGTTGGAACATTTAGCGTATTGTTTGCCAATGCAATGGGAGCGTATGCCTCTGCCTATGCACTAACTAGCAGTAATTACAATTTAGTAGCCATTCGTATTGGTTCTCTTATTAAGGGAGATATTTTTGCACAACCAGAGCTGGCAAGTGCTATTGCTGTAATACTAGCAGTAACGATGGTGACGGCGATGCTATTAAGTGAATGGAGCATTTCAAAAACAAGGAGGAAGTTATAGTGAAAAAAAGAGGCTTTGCTGATTTATTTTTCCTCCTTTTAGTTGTTTATTTAGTGTTGCCAGTGGTTGCAACAATGCTTTATGCTTTTGCGACGAATTGGAATAAAACCATTTTGCCAGAAGGATTAACATTTAAATGGCTTGCTACATTATTTCAGGATGCCGAATTTATACAGGCGTTTGGACGTTCTGTTTTATTGTCGGGTGGAGCTGTAATAATTGCATTGCTTGTTATCGTACCGGCCATATTCGTAATCGTGTTGTATTTTCCGAAATACGAAAAATGGATTCAGATGGCTGTTGTGATGGTGTATTCATTTCCTGGAATAATTTTAGCAGTTGGGCTTATCCGTGTTTACAGCAAATTTGGTGTGCCTATGATTTTAGTAGTTTTAGGGGCATATGTTATCAGTATCTTACCATATATTTACCAGGGGACACGCAATAGTTTGCGGAATGTAGATGCGCGGCAGCTTTTAGATGCAGCACAATTACTAGGGGCATCGAAATTACAGGCATTTACTAAAATATTGTTGCCTACTGTATACCCAGGCTTATTTGCAGGTGCATTATTATCGTTTTCCGTGCTTTTTGGAGAGTTTGTACTGATTAATCTTGTCGTTGGTTCTCGCTTTGAAACAGTGCAAATTTATTTAATGAAGAAGCTTAGTACAAGTGGACATATTGCTAGTGCGGTTGTCTTTATTTATATCGTTCTAATGGGTCTATTAACGTTCATTATTGCAACATTAACGAAACGATCGAAAGGTGCTACAAATCTATGAGTTATATTGTGATTGAAGGACTTCATAAAAAATATGGATTAACGACGGTTTTATCAAATATAGATATGAAGATTGATAAAGGTGAATTTATAACTCTTTTAGGTCCAAGTGGCTGTGGTAAGAGTACCATTTTACGAATTTTAGCGGGCTTAACAGATGCATCAGCAGGAAAAATTATCATTGAAGGTAAGGATATGATGGGTGTTCAACCAAAGGATCGTCAAGTGGGTATGGTGTTTCAATCTTATGCACTATTCCCAAATATGACGGTGAAAGAAAATGTAGCCTTTGGTTTACGTATGCAAAAAGTAAATACTGCAGAAGTTGATCAACGTGTTCAAGAAATGCTTGCGATCGTACATTTAAGTGAAAAAGCGAACGCATATCCAAAAGAATTATCCGGCGGTCAACAGCAACGTGTTGCCCTTGCTCGAGCTTTAATAGTACGTCCAAAGGTATTGTTGTTAGATGAGCCGCTCAGTGCGCTAGATGCCCAAATTCGTCAAAAGCTTCAAGCAGACTTACGAGCTATCCAGCAAAAGCTTGGCATAACGATGATTTTAGTTACGCATGACCAAGAGGAAGCGATGGCTGTTTCTGACAGAATATTTGTTATGAATAATGGGATGATTGCACAAAGTGGAACACCTACTGTGATTTATACAAGCCCTGAAAGTGAATTTATCGCTAATTTTATCGGACATTACAATGTCTTTACGCGTCAAGCTCTAGAGAAAATGATTGGCGAGACATTGCCAAAAGAATACTCAAAATTTGCGATTCGACCAGAAGCGATTCATCTCAATAAGAGACAGGGGGATATTTGTATTACTGGAGAGGCGAAGCAATCATTAATGAGTGGCAATGTTATTCGGACAACATTCGAGGGAGAATGTCCTTTTACGATGGAGCAGCTACACCAACGAGGGCAGCCGTTTGAGCTGGGTAAGAAATATATGTGTTATATAGCGAAAGAAGATGTGATTGCATTATCATGACCTATGCAAAAATTGAACGTTTCGAATTTATTTTAAAACAGTTAGAGGTTGATGGGAAAATTGTTGTTGCCAATATTGCAGAAGAATTACAAGTGGCACCAGAAACGATTCGTCGAGATTTTGATGAGCTAGAACAACAGCATTTATTAACGAGAGTACACGGAGGAGCTGTAAAGTATACGAACGTTAGAAATGAACCAGCATTTTTGCGTAAGCTTCAAATGCAAAAAGAGGCAAAACGCAATATAGCTCGATTAGCAGCTAGACGTATCTGTGACGGGGATACAATTGCAGTTGATACAGGTACAACAACGGTGCATATTGCAGACTTTTTATTGGCAGTTGATGATATAACGGTCGTAACCAATTCCATTGCTGCAGCTGTACAATTTAATTTGGCTATAGAAGAGCGGCGGATGACGGGAAAGGTCATATTGCTTGGAGGAACGACCAATCCAAGGCAATCCTCAGTAGCAGGAGCTATGACTTTGGAGTTATTAGGGAATATGAACTTTGATAAAGCATTTATATCTTGTGGTGGTATTAGTGAAGGCACCGTATACGATTATGATTTGGATGAATCGTTAATTTCTAAAAAAATGCTTGATCATAGTAAGATGAACTTTTTACTAGCCGATGCAACAAAAATAAATGGGAAGTCCTTTTATCAAATTTGTCACATAGAGGAGAGCTCCGAAATTCTTTGTGATATAGCTTGCCCTTTGGAGTGGCAAATGTATGAGGAAAAGTGGACGGTATGTAATGGAGGGAAAAGCGAATGATTGATTATCATGTACATTTAGAGGAAGGCCCATATTCATTTCGTTGGCTGGAGCGTACTTCTCAGGCAATTAGTTTTTTTAATGAAGATGAAGGAGCAGCGAAAGATTCTAAAGCATTGATAGAGTGGCAAATGCAGCAGTTATCAAAGCGATTACAAGGTGGCTGTTATAGTGAGGAATGGTTAGATTTATACCTACAACAAGCTATTCAACTCGGTTTGCGTGAGGTTGGGATTGTCGACCATCTCTATCGTTTCAAGGAGACGCGAGCATATTTTGAGCGTTATATGCAGTTAGATGACAATGAAGTTGGTAAAGTCCAGCGTTACTGGCTTGATCGTGTGATGACAGAAAGCATGGATGATTTTGTGTCAGCTATTAATCGAGCAAAGGAAAAGTGGAGTCTGCATGGTATTTCCTTAAAGCTTGGCATCGAAGCGGATTATTTTGTCGGTGGCGAGGAAGAATTAGCATCATTACTGGAAGGATATCCGTGGGATTACGTTATCGGATCTGTCCATTTTGTAGATGGTTGGGGCTTTGATAACCCTCAAACACAATACATATTTGAGGACATGGATGCTGCTACATTACAGCAGAACTATGAGCGTTTCTTTGCTACAGTCGAAAAAATGATTCACTCAAGTATGTTTGATTTTGTAGCACACTTGGATAACTTTAAAGTATTTAATTATCAAGTGGATGACGCTGTTTTTCTCGATTCTTGGTATGAACGTATAGCCAAAGCGCTCGTGACAACAAATACTGCCACTGAATTGAATGCTGGTCTGTATTATCGTTATCCAGTAAAGGAGATATGCCCTGGCCCTCGCTTCCTTCAAATATTAATGGAACAGGGAGTAGCCTTTACAGTTTCATCAGATGCGCATTTCCCAGACGATTTAGGTAAATTTACATTTGCCAATGCAGATTTGCTTAAGAGCTTCGGTGTTCAATCGATTGTTGGCTTTGAACAGCGTGTGAAAAAGTTAATTGAGATATAGCATTCAGTAGTTCATAAGCCTAGAGGCACTGAAGCAAAAATGAGTTTTCTTATTAAGGAGATTCATTTTCGTTTCAGTGTCTTTAACTTCTTTCGGCGGGTGTCCAAACACCCGCCGAAAGAAGTTAAAGCGTCCGGCGGATGTCACGGAATCGGAAAGGAGTTCTTAGGGGATGTTAGCCTAAAACCATCGCATCCATGCGATAACGGCTAACTGACCTGCATCGGTGCTGTTGCTGTCGCTTTGCTTTCGCACAGATGAAAACCTTTTGCTGCCGCTACGCTTTCGCGCAAAAAACATCTGTTGCTGTCGCTGCGTTAGCACTACGCTTTCGCACAAAAAACATCTGTTGCTGTCGCTGCGTTAGCACTACGCTTTCGCACAAAAAACATCTGTTGCTGTCGCTGCGTTAGCACTACGCTTTCGCACAAAAAACATCTGTTGCTGTCGCTGCGTTAGCACTACGCTTTCGCGCAAAAA
Organism: Lysinibacillus sp. NPDC056232; assembly: GCF_042267565.1. Lineage (NCBI taxonomy): Bacteria > Bacillati > Bacillota > Bacilli > Caryophanales > Bacillaceae > Lysinibacillus > Lysinibacillus sp. NPDC056232. Next base: position 166,305 of record NZ_JBHJTF010000001.1, read on the forward strand.
ACATCTGTTGCTGTCGTTGCGTTAGCACTACGCTTTCGCACAAAAAACATCTGTTGCTGTCGCTGCGTTAGCACTACGCTTTCGCACAAAAAAACATCTGCAGGCCTAAGCACAAAGCCGATTCCGGACGCAATTATGCCGAGGCATAATTGATTTACATTAAGAAAATTACAGACTCGTAACGTTATTAGTATTAAGTACAGGACAGGCCGCATATAAAAATGAATAAATTCATTTTTATCATGAGAGGTGAGTAAAATTGTCAAAAACAGTTGATCAACCCTTTTTACCAGTGGTTATACAATCAGGTCAATACGCATATGGGGTAGCCCGTTCCTTTTATGAGGCGTATCGTATGAAAAGTCTAGTATTAGAGCCAGCTGTGAAAACAAAAGATATTCGAACGCTCTTATTAGGTGGAAAGTTTGGCATAGCGACTCAAAATAGTGGAATTTTGGATTTCCAATATGTGGACCGTTTAGATGAACCAGATTATTTTGTACAAGCTTTAATAGAAGTCGCGATGCAGTTCAAACATAAGAAATTGATCCTTCTAGTATGTGATTGTTATTATGCGGAACTTATTATTATTAATAAACAGACACTACAACATTATTTTATCTTGCCTTATATAGATGAGGATTTAATGAAGCAAGTGCAAACAAAGGAAGAATTTTATAAGCAATGTGATTTATATAATTTAAAATATCCTAAAACGATGGTATTGACAAAGGAACATCCTGTAACAACTGAAATACCCTTCGAATATCCGATAATAATCAAGCCATCGAATTCAGTTGAATATACGAGTTGTTCCTTCCCTGAGAAGAAAAAAGTGTTTTTTGTAAAAAATGAAGACGAGAAGCGGCATATTATTAAAAGCATTTATCGTTCTACCTATAAAGATTCTTTAATTCTTCAAGAATTTATTCCAGGTGATGATTCTTATATTCGGGTATTAGACGTTTACGTAGGGAAGGACAAGAAGGTTAAATTGATGTGTTTAGGTAACAAGCTTCTCGAAGATCCTTCACCACAAAATATTGGCATCTCTTTGGCGATTATGACAGATTTCGATGAACAGCTAATGGACAACTTGCGTCATTTTTTGGAAGCCATTGGCTATAGTGGTTTTGCAAATTTTGACATGAAACTAGATGTTCGTGACGGGGAATATAAAATATTTGAAATGAACTTACGATCTGGTGCTTCAAGCTATTACGTGACAACAAGTGGTCATAATTTAATGCAGTGTGTTGCTAATGATTATGTATTCAATGTGAATCAAGAGTTAACGTATGTACAGACGAGGCATTTGTGGTCACTCATTCCAAAAAGATTGTTATTCAAGGGCTTGAAAAATGAAAAGCTGAAAATAGAAGCTAAACAGTTAATAAAACAGGGCAAGTATGCGAAAGCTCTATATTTTAGAGAGGACATGAACGTAAAGCGATGGGCAAAGCTTACACTATATAATTTTTATTTAAATCTAAAATTTAAAAGGTACTATAAATAAGGTCAAGCTAAGTACTGGGACACTATTGATGAGGATTTTCTAATCAATGGTGTCCTATTATTTTGGAGATTTAAAAAAGAGGTAAAGCGGCAAAGGGAAAATTCAGCAAACTTAGTGTAATTAAGTCTAAACCGCGACATTTAGTACGCAAGCCTTGTAGGATGTTGCAATTATTCAGTATAATAGTGAAACGGGATTTCAAATGTATGGAATTCGTTTGAAAGGAGTTACCTGATTGCGATGAATGAGGAACAACGTTTAGCTAATCAACAAGTCAATCAACCAAAAAAAGAAAACAAGCCTGAAAAGGATTATAGTAAATATTTTGAAACGGTCTTTACGGCACCTTCCTTAAAAGATGCTAAAAAACGTGGGAAAGAAGAAGTTAAGTACCATAAAGACTTTAACATTGCAGAAGAGTTTGCAGGTATGGGCACAGGGCGTACTTTTTATATTCGTACGTATGGCTGCCAAATGAATGAGCACGATACGGAAGTTATGGCTGGGATTTTTATGCAGCTAGGTTATACGCCTACGGATATAATTGATGAAGCTGACGTCGTACTACTGAATACTTGTGCCATCCGTGAAAATGCAGAAAACAAAGTATTTGGGGAACTTGGCTTCCTGCTAAAATATAAACGTAAAAATCCAGAAATGCTGATCGGGGTTTGTGGCTGTATGTCACAGGAAGAATCAGTTGTCAATAAAATTTTAAGAAGTTATCCACATGTCGATATGGTGTTTGGTACACATAATATTCACCGTTTACCGAACGTTTTAAAAGAAGCATATATGTCTAAGGAAATGGTCATTGAGGTTTGGTCTAAAGAAGGCGATGTGATTGAGAGCCTGCCGAAAAAACGTCTTGGCTCCATCAAAGCTTGGGTAAATATTATGTACGGCTGTGATAAATTCTGTACGTATTGTATCGTACCTTATACGCGTGGTAAGGAGCGTAGTCGCCGTCCGGACGAAATCATTGCTGAAGTTCGAGAATTAGCGGCTGCGGGCTATAAAGAAATTATGCTTCTAGGACAAAATGTCAACGCTTACGGTAAGGATTTTGAGGATATTGAATATCGACTTGGTGATTTGATGGATGAATTACGAAAAATTGATATCCCACGTATTCGTTTTACAACAAGTCATCCACGTGACTTCGATGATCATTTAATCGAAGTTCTTGCAAAACGTGGTAACTTAGTTGAACATATTCATTTACCAGTACAATCTGGTTCAAATGATGTGCTAAAAATTATGGCACGTAAGTATACACGTGAGCATTTCCTTGGATTAGTAGCAAAAATTAAAGCGGCTATTCCGGAAGTAACACTAACGACTGATATTATTGTAGGTTATCCTAATGAAACAGAAGAACAATTTGAGGAGACATTATCCTTGTACCGTGAAGTAGGTTTTGAAATGGCCTTTACGTATATTTATTCTCCTCGTGAGGGTACACCTGCTGCCAAAATGGTAGACAATGTACCTGAAGAAGTGAAAAAAGAACGTCTTCACCGATTAAATGAGGTTGTAGGGGAATACTCTCGCAAAGCATTAGAAGGCTTGAAGGGTGAAATAGTAGAAGTATTAGTTGAAGGTACAAGTAAAAGACGCGAGGATGTGTTAGCTGGCTATACGCGTAAAAATCGACTTGTAAACTTTGAAGCGCCAGCAGATCTAATTGGTCAATTAGTGAAGGTAAAAATAGTGGAGGCTACTTCGTACTCACTACGTGGTGAGTTCATAGAAGTAGTAAAAAATGAAAAGGTGGAAGCGTAAATGTCACAAGTATTATATACAAAAGATGATTTAATCAAGAAGTCACACGAAATTGCGCATATGATTGCCAATACGCCAGAAGTTGAATTTTTCAAAAAAGCAGAAGCACAAATTAATGAAAACCAACATGTACGTGAGCGTATTGCAAGTTTAAAAAGCCTACAAAAGCAAGCTGTTAACTTCCAACACTTAGGAAAAGAAAAAGCGCTTAAATTAATTGAAGACAAAATCGAAAAAATCGAAGAAGAAATCAACGCGATCCCAGTGGTTCAACAATTTAAAGAATCTCAAGGTGATGTAAATGATTTATTGCAATTAGTTTCGAACACAATTGCTAACAATGTTACAAATGAGATTGTTCGCTCAACTGGTGGGGATGTACTTCGTGGAGAAACTGGCTCATACGTAGCCAATACAACACCAGGTAGCTGCTCATAATCATAATAGAAGTAATAGCTCGAATGAATTTCATTCGGGCTTTTCCTATTTTCGAAAAAAAGTCGACGGAATCTTTGTGAATGTTGTGGTGCTTTAGATGAGGGTGATTACATTCCAGGCTACTCGCTTTCAGTGTGGGAAGCTTTGTTCTGCGACGAAAACACTCGAGTAACCTTCCGCTCGAATCAACGATAGCGTGGAACTTTTATAAATTTTTTACATTTCAAAAGAACACGCTACGGCTACTCACCATAATTGAACGGAAAAGACTTATAACAATGACGGGATAATACGCTTTCGCACAAAAAACGTTTCTGAAGTTTTATTTTTTCACTAAAATTAGAACAATTTGCCAGAAGATACATGCTATGTGAAGTGGTTGATTGGAGTGGAGGCTGGGCGACTCCTTGGGGATTAGCGTCACAGATGAGACCCTGGAGCGAGCATCGCGAGTGAAGCGGCTCATCGGACGCCCTCAGGAAAGCGCCCAGCCGGAACGGAAATCAACCCCTCGTTTTGCTGAAGGATACTTTAGGACACCTTAATTTCATTGACATTATAGTTTTTCAACAATTTGAAACGCTCGAATGATGTAATTTGGGCTATTTTTATGTGTTATTCTTCAATATTCATAGAAATTAGCGTGTTTCAGATAACATACTATGAAAAATGAATTTTTCCTTAATTCGATTCTATAAAAATATATGTTCACCCAATAGGCGCTACCTGCATATGATGGAGTGAAAAGAGTCAAAGGAGGAATTGCGCTGAAACGTTTACGACAAATCGTGACGAGAGCAGTAGTTGCCAAAGGGAAGAAGAGAACGGAAGAACGTGTAACATTAAGTCCATCAAATAAACCGACGAGTATTCTCGGTTGCTGGGTCATCAATCATACTTGCTCCGCGAAAAAAGTCGGTAAATTTGTAGAAGTATCAGGGAAATTTGATGTCAATGTATGGTATGCCTATAGTAGTCATTCGAAAACAGCAGTGTTTTCTGAAACGGTGCACTATAAAGACAAAGTGAAGCTTTCTTTTAGAGAAGGCGAAGTGAGTGCTGGCGATGATGTTCGTGTACGTGTTGTTCAAGAGCCAAACTGCGTAGAGGCAATCATCTCTCCATGTGGTACGAAGTTTGAAATCGTAGTAGAACGTGAAGTCGTAGTAGAGGTAATGGGAGAAACGACGATTTGCATTAGTGTACATCCACTAGATTTCGAAGAGGAATGGAATTTTGATGAGAGCTCATCCTCGTCTTCCTCTAGCTCCAGTTCCAGCTCATCGTCTAGCTCCAGTGAAGAAGGTAGGTATGTTTTAGAGTCCTCATCGTTTCCTGATGAAAGACCAAGATAATACTAAAGATTTTATACATGCGAAGCGCTAGCATCTTAAAAAAGGTGAATTAAGCGTTTCGCATGTATCTTTTGTTATAATAAAAATATCTAAATGGTTAGAGCGAGGGAATTTTTAAAATGACAACATATACACCAATGATGCAACAGTATTTGCAGGTAAAGGAAGATTACAAGGATGCCTTTTTATTTTTTAGATTAGGCGATTTTTACGAGATGTTTTTTGAGGACGCTATTAATGCCTCTCAACTTTTAGAAATTACATTAACGAGCCGAGATGCAGGTGCAAAAGAGCGTATTCCAATGTGTGGCGTTCCGCATCATTCGGCAAAAAATTATATTGAAACTCTTGTGCAAAAAGGCTATAAGGTTGCAGTTTGTGAGCAAACAGAAGATCCAAAGCAAGCAAAGGGTGTAGTGAGGCGTGAAGTCGTACAGCTTATTACACCGGGTACGATCATGGAAGGTAAGTTGCTCGATGGTAAATCCAATCATTTTATTGGTGCTGCAGAGCAATTTGATGATACGACATTTGGCTACGCTTATTTAGACTTATCTACAGGTGAAGCGGTAGCCTCCTCGATTGAGGGCGACGGTAAAGCACTTTTAATGCAAATGCAGGCATACGGTATTCGTGAATTAATTGTCACGGAAAATTTGCAACTGCTATTAGCAGAGCATGCAGTCAATGCGGGTATCGTACTTTCTATTGAAACAGATGAAATGACGTTGGATAAAGCTGCACAGTATGTAGATGCGGTGCCAAATGATTTACAAATGGCTTGCCTTCGTTTGCTTCATTATATCGATAAAACACAAATGCGTTCATTATCACATATTCAAGCGTTTACCTACAATGAAATGAAAAATTATTTACGTATTGACTCTAGCTCTAAACGTAATTTAGAGCTTATTCAATCTATTCGCGGTGGCGATCAAAAGGGCTCACTTTTATGGTTGTTAGATGACACCGTGACTGCAATGGGAGGACGCAAGTTAAAGCAATGGTTACACCAACCTCTTGCTTCACGTGCTGCCATTGAAGCGAGACTAGCAAACGTCACTGATTTGTTGGAGGAGTATTTTGTAAGAACGGAGCTCCAAGCCTCTTTAAAACAAGTATACGATTTAGAGCGTTTAGCTGGGCGTGTAGCTTTTGGTAATGTAGGTGGACGTGATTTAGCGCAGCTACGTGATTCATTACGTCAAGTACCTGCCATTCAGCAACAATTACGTGGTGCTAATAAAGAAACATTGCAGAAGCTCGGTGCAGCACTCGATACGTGTGCGGATGTAGAGGCGCTTTTAGCTCGTGCTATCACAGACAATCCACCAATTACGATTAAAGAGGGTGACGTCATTCGCGATGGTTATGATGAGCGCTTAGATGAACTACGTTATGCTTCTCGCAATGGAAAGGATTGGATTGCGCAATTAGAACAAGAGGAGCGGACGAAAACAGGCATTAAAAACTTAAAAATCGGCTACAATCGAATTTTCGGATACTATATTGAAATTACGAAATCTAATATCCATTTAGCGGATTTAACACGTTATGAACGTAAACAAACTTTGGCCAATGCTGAGCGTTACATTACTCAGGAGCTTAAGGAAAAAGAAGCATTAATTTTAAATGCTGAGGAAGAAAGTTTAACGTTAGAGTATAACTTATTTGTGGCAATACGTGATGAATTAAAGGTGTTTATTCCACGTGTCCAAGCGTTAGCGGCAAGCATTAGTGAGCTAGATGTGCTATTAAGCTTTGCAAGTGTTTCAGAGAAATATCGTTTTACGAAGCCTGAGTTTCATGAAGGGCGTTCGCTAGAAATTATTGAAGGGCGCCATCCGGTTGTTGAGAAAATGCTCAATAAGCAAATGTATGTACCAAACGATTGTGTTCTTGAGGAAAATAACAATATGATGCTGATTACAGGACCGAATATGTCCGGTAAAAGTACGTATATGCGTCAGGTTGCACTAATTGTTGTGATGGCACAAATGGGCTGTTATGTGCCTGCTGAAAAAGCTAGATTGCCAATTACAGATCAGATTTTTACACGCATCGGTGCGGCGGATGATTTAGCTGCGGGACAATCAACTTTTATGGTAGAGATGTTAGAATCTCAGCACGCCATTACGCATGCTACAAAAAATAGTTTAATGCTGTTTGACGAAATTGGTCGTGGGACATCTACTTATGATGGTATGAGTCTTGCTCAATCCATGATGGAGTACATCCATGATAAAATTGGAGCAAATACACTGTTTTCAACTCACTACCATGAATTAACGGCACTTGAAAAGGAGCTTCCTCGACTGCAAAATGTACATGTATCTGCTACTGAAAAAAATGGCACAGTTGTCTTTTTGCATAAGGTGAAAAAAGGGGCTGCCGATAAATCTTACGGAATTCATGTAGCACAGCTTGCACAATTGCCAGAGGAAATTTTAACAAGAGCACAAGTGCTACTTGAAAACTTCGAGGCTGGAAATGAAGTCGGAAACGAAGTCAGAAACGAAGTAGCCGTGGTACAAGAAGTTGCTGAAAAGCCAATGCAAATGTCACTATTTACGGAAGAGGAACCAACTTCTCCAGCAGAATCTGAGGTACTTAAAAACCTAGAAAAAGTAAATATTCTGGGCACTTCACCAATGCAAGCGATGAATATTTTATACGAATTACAGCAGCAACTAGTAAACGCAAAAAAGTAAAGGAGTGATGCGCTATGGGAAAAATACAAATTATGGACGAGTGGCTGTCCAATAAAATCGCTGCAGGGGAAGTAGTAGAAAGACCAGCCTCTGTAGTTAAAGAGCTTGTTGAAAATGCCATTGATGCAGGAAGTACGTCCATTGATGTTTTTTTACTAGAAGCGGGCCTCACTTCAATTCAGGTCATTGATAATGGTAGTGGTATGGATGAAGAGGATGCATTAATATCATTCTCTCGCCATGCGACAAGTAAAATTCATCAGGAGCATGATTTATTTCGAATTCGTACACTTGGCTTCCGTGGTGAGGCATTAGCTTCCATTGCATCAGTATCAAAAATGACGCTTATTACGTCAAATGGTGAATCAGGAACGTATTTAGAGCTTGAGGGTGGGCATATCGCCACACATAAACCTGGCCCTTTGCGCAAAGGAACGGATCTTACAATAGCACAGCTATTTTTCAATACACCCGCTCGATTAAAATATATGAAAACAATACAGACCGAGCTTGGGCATACAATTGATCTGATGAACCGCCTTGCACTCGGAAATCCACAAATTGCGTTTAGATTGCTGCATAACGGCCAGCAATTGTTACAAACAAATGGACGTGGTGACGTTCAGCAAGTATTAGCTGCCATTTACGGTGTGCATAATGCCAAGAAAATGGTGGCATTCAGTGGTGAGTCACAAGATTATAAAATTTCTGGTTTTGTATCACTACCCGAGGTGACCCGTGCTTCGAAAAACTATATGTCGTTGTTTGTGAATGGTCGCTGGGTAAAGCATTATTTGATACAAAAAGCGATTGTAGATGCCTATCATACGTATTTACCCATTGAACGTTTTCCGATTGTAGCGCTCTTTATAGAGGGGGACCCTTATTTAACAGATGTCAATGTTCATCCTGCCAAGCATCAAATACGTTTAAGTAAGGAGCCTGAGCTTCTTAAGCTAATCGAGGAAACGATACGAGAGAAGATCCGCAATGTTATTCGAGTACCGTTAATGGAAAAGAAGGAGAAAGTGGCAAAGCCTGATACGGAGCAGTTAAATATTTGGAAACCAGCACCAAAGCTTAATGTGGAGAAAATGAATGCTATTGTAGAAAAACTTTATGATGTACAAACTGTTCAGGAATCAAACACATTAGATCCAATAGTGCCACAACCTGAATCCGTCCCTACTGCCATTGAAGATAGCTGGCAACCGACACCAGTGATGGAAGCGAATCCTCCTGAAGAAGTGAAGCTAGAGGAGCCAGTGGAAATTCTAGAGGATGAACCAGCTAAAGAGCCATTTCCTGCCCTTGAAGTGGTAGGGCAAATCCATGGCACGTATATTGTTGCACAAATGGAGGATGGCTTTTACTTAATTGATCAGCACGCTGCTCAGGAGCGTATTAAATATGAATTTTTCCGTGAAAAAGTCGGGCAGGTGAACCCAAATGAGCGTCAGACTTTATTACTTCCATTGACCTTCCATTATGCTGCTGACGAGGCTCTTATATTAAGAGAAAATCGACACGAGTTAGAAGCTGTGGGCGTATTTTTAGAGGAATTTGGACAGGCATCATTTGTCGTGAGAGAGCATCCTAGCTGGTTCCCTAAGGGGGAAGAACAGGAAATTATTGAGGATTTAATTGAACAGGTGCTGACAACTAAAAAAGCGGACGTCAAAAAATTACGTGAGGCGGCAGCGATTATGATGAGTTGTAAAAAGTCGATAAAGGCCAATCATTATTTAACGAAAGAGCAAATGGATACGTTATTACAAGATTTACGCAATGCTGACAATCCATTTACATGCCCTCACGGACGTCCAGTACTTATTCATTTTACTACTTATGAAGTGGAAAAAATGTTTAAACGGGTAATGTAGTTGGAACGACGGTGCAAGAGCAACATCAATAGTTAGCATATACAAATGACTCATCACCAAAAGTTGTGGATGACATTTTTAAAAACGTATGCCATGTATATAAGTTGATTGGAGAGGAGACTGGGCGACTCCTCGGGGATTAGCGATAGAGGAACGAAGGCTAAAACCATCACGTTCTGTGATAACGCCTTCGTGACCAACATCTGTGCTGTTGCTGTCGCTTCGTTGCACTACGCTTTCGCACAGAATGAAACCCATTTGCTGCCGCTTCGCTTTCGCGCAAAAAACATCTGTTGACCCGAGCCCCTGCAGCGAAGCGGCTCAACGGACGCCGCCAGGAAGCTTTGCTCTGTGCGAAAGCGTAGCGACAGCAACAACAAAGCGCCCAGTCGGAACGGAAATCAACCACACGTTATGGTGATGAGCTATACAAATGAATTTAGAATTTCTATGCTTAAGGTTATTGCTAGTTTAATCAGGTTAGCATACGCAGTAGAAGTTACAGGTATTTTCAAAATATAGCAAATGGGGGAGAAAGATATGTTTTCATTTGAGCATCGTCCTAAAATTATGCATTTTTTAGAGCAATATAGCTTTGACGTTTTAGTCATTGGTGGCGGCATTACTGGTGCTGGCATAGCACTCGATGCAGCATCTAGGGGGTTATCAGTTGCTTTGATTGAGAAGCAGGATTTTTCTGCTGGTACATCAAGCCGTTCAACAAAGCTTATTCATGGTGGACTTCGTTATTTAAAGCAACTTGATGTAGGTGTAGTAGCAGAAGTTGGGCGTGAACGTGAAATTGTTTATGACAATGCTGTTCACGTTACAACGCCTGAAAAAATGCTACTCCCATTGTATAAAAAGGGCTCACTTGGCCCATTGTCAACATCATTGGCATTGAAGGTATATGATCGATTAGCTGGTGTTAAAAAGCACGAACGTAGAACCATGTTAAACGCTCAGGAAACGGCAGCGCTAGAGCCTTTACTCAATCGAGATGAGCTTATTGGTGGTGGCTATTACGTTGAATATCGTACAGATGATGCCCGACTAACAATTGAAGTGCTAAAAAAAGCTGCAGAATATGGGGCACTTTGTTTAAATTATGCGGAAATGACAGGATTTTTATATGAGAAGAAAAAGCTTGTTGGGGCACAAGTGACGGATCATGTTACAGGGAAAACAATCGAAGTGCATGCAGCGCAAATCGTCAATGCGACTGGACCTTGGGTGGATGAGGTCCGCCAAAAGGATAAAGTAGTAGACAAAAAGCAATTACGTCTCACAAAAGGGGTCCATATTGTCCTTGATCAAAAGGATTTTCCATTACAGCAAGCAGTGTACTTTGATATAGTGGATGGGCGTATGGCCTTTGCAATTCCACGTGATGGTAAAACTTATGTAGGGACAACAGATACAGTTTACGAGGGAGACCCTGTACATCCGGTCGCTACCCAAGAGGACGTTGATTATTTAATTGTAGCTGCAAAAACAGTCTTTCCAACTGCAAATATTTCAAGAGATACGATTGAATCGTCGTGGGCAGGTGTGCGTCCACTTATTTTTGAAAAAGGCAAGGATCCATCCGAAATTTCACGCAAAGATGAGATATGGACGGCTCCAAGTGGGCTAATAACGATTGCGGGTGGTAAACTAACGGGCTACCGTCAAATGGCAGAAACAATCGTTGATAAAATTGTGAAGATCCATAAATTTAAGCACGCAAGTCCATGTGTGACACGTGAGTTATCACTTTCAGGTGCAAAGGGCATTAATGCCATCAATTTCCCTGATTATAGTTCTTATAAAGCTAAAGAGGGCGTTCAGTATGGCCTTAATTATGATGAAGCAAAACAGCTTGTACAAAAATATGGCACAAATGTTGACGCATTGTATAACCAGGTGAAATATTTGCATGAGCATGGAAGTACGATGCCTTTGGTCTTACATGCCATGCTACTTTATGGGATAGAAGCGGAAATGGTGTACACGCCAAGTGATTTCTTTATTCGTCGAACAGGTTTATTATACTTCGATATTGATGCAGTAAAATGTTATAAACAGCAGGTTATTCAAGTTATGCAACAACATTTTCACTATACAGAGTCACAAAGAAATACTTATGTAGCTCAACTAGAGCAAGCTATTTTAGATGCAACAAATTTTGTAGAGGAAGGAGTGTAGGGAATGCGTTATATTGAAATGTCAGATGGCCATTTTTTGTTTACTCGAACATTAAAGCCATCGAAGCCTTGTATTGGTCATATTCATATTTTGCACGGTATGGCGGAGCATAGTGGACGTTATATTAAATTTGCAAAAAGCCTAAACGAAGCGGGCTATGCAGTGACAATGCATGATCACCGAGGGCATGGAGAAACAGCAGCCTATAATGGCACACTAGGTTTTTTTGCTGAACAAAATGGGTTTGATCGCGTCGTAGAGGATGCGCATGAAGTAGTAACATTATTGCATGAACAATTTACAGATGTACCTTTAATTTTATTTGGTCATAGTATGGGATCGTTCATTACTAGAAGATATATACAATTGTACAGCGATCAAGTGGATCATGTGATTCTTTGTGGAACAGGGAATGTTACAGCATTGCATACGATGGGGAATTTAGTAGCAAAAGTATTAGCCAAACAGCTTGGTAAAGAGACGGAGAGCAAGTTATTAAATAAGCTGAGCTTTGGTAGCTTCAATAAACAGTTTCCAAATTCGAAGACTGCTTATGATTGGTTATGTTCAGTAGAGGACGAAGTGGGAAAATATATAGATGATCCGTATTGCGGCTTTATCCCAACAAATCAATTTTTTGTGGATTTAACAACAGGTTTTATGTCGTTAAATCGTAAAAGTGAGATAGCAAAAGTAAAGAAAGACTTGCCGATATTATTGATAAGTGGTAGCAAGGATCCAGTCGGAGAACAAGGCCAAGGTGTATACGCTGTTGCTGAACAATTTACAGAAGCGGGTATACAGGATGTAACGGTCTACTTATTTGAGGATAAGCGCCATGAAATCCTAAACGAGGACAATCAAGAGGCAGTCTATCAAGTTTTATTACGGTGGTTAGAAAAATATGATACAAGATAAAATACAGCAGGCAGAGGTTGTAGCAATCGTAGGGCCTACTGCATCTGGGAAAACAGCATTAAGCATTGAGTTAGCAAAAAAATATAATGGCGAAATCATCAACGGTGACTCCATGCAAATCTATCGTGGCTTAGATATTGGTACAGCGAAAGTTACTGAGGAAGAGATGGAGGGTGTACCCCATCATTTACTAAGCTTCAAAGAGCCCACAGAGTCCTTTTCAGTAGCAGACTATCAAAAATTAGTGCGAGCTAAAATTGCAGAAATTCAAGCGCACGGTAAGCTACCGATTATTGTAGGGGGCTCGGGTTTATATGTGCAGGCAGTACTTTATGATTTTCAATTTACAGAGGAGCAGGTAGATGAGGCGGCACGAAAAGCCTATTATGCAGAACTAGAGAAATTGGGTCCAGAGGCAATGCATGCTAAGCTTAAAAAACTTGATCCACAAACAGCTGAGACAATTCATCCAAATAATACTCGCCGTGTTATACGAGCGTTAGAGATGATGGAACTTAGTGGCGTTTCAAAGGCATCCGAAGCACAAAATCGTGGAGAAGTTCCACTGTACAATCATGTGATTATAGGGCTTGGGCAAAATATGTCACGTGAAGTGCTCTATGATCGTATTAACCTTCGTGTTGATATAATGATGGAAAAAGGGCTTTTAGAAGAAGTAAAAGGCTTATGGCAGCAAAATATACGAGGTGTGCAGTCAATCCAAGCAATCGGCTACAAGGAATTATATGATTACCTAGATGGAAAATGTTCTTTAGAAGAAGCCATTGACAGTTTAAAGCAAAATTCTCGCCGCTATGCGAAAAGACAACTAACATACTTCCGAAACAAAATGGATGTATATTTTGTTAATAATGACGAAAAACTTTAATTAATTTCTAAAAATTACTAATTGCCAAATTGGTAGAACATGCTACTATAGGAATGAAGAGGTAGAAAGAGAGTATAGGGAGGCATTTTGATGAAATCAATTAACTTGCAAGATACATTCTTAAACCATCTACGTAAAAACAATGTTTTTGTAACTGTGTTTTTATTAAACGGATTTCAGTTAAAAGGAACTGTGAAATCCTATGATAATTTTACAGTATTATTACTAGATGCTGATAGCAAGCAACACCTTATTTACAAACACGCTATTTCTACATTTGTTCCAGCAAAGCAAGTAGATTTTTTAGAGACAGACGAATAGAAACATTAGAGTAAAACAGTTAGTGTTCATGACACTAGCTGTTTTTTTGCCTTCAGGCTATAATGTAAAAGGAAATCGACATATTGGAGGACTACACAGATGAAAACTATGGATACAACAGAAATAGTAGAACTATTAGATGCGAACGAAGACCTATACATTATTGATGTTCGTGAAGATGATGAGGTAGCACAAGGCATGATCCCTGGTGCTCAACACATTGCTCTTGGGACAATCCCTGAGCGCTTAGGTGAATTAGATGCTTCAAAGCCATACATTATCGTTTGCAAAGCAGGCGGTCGTTCAGCAAATGCTTGTGCATACCTAGAAGCGCAAGGTTTTGACGTAACAAACCTTGAAGGTGGCATGCTTGCTTATGATGGAGAGTTAGAATTTAAATAATGGTCGATTGAAACCCTCGTTTAGGCGAGGGTTTTTCTTATACAATCGAGTTGGTAGAAGGTTGAAGCAACTATTATCAAATTGGTAATATATGTTATAATTGCAACATACAAGGAGGGATTAGTATGTATCAAACAATAGCACCCCCAACAATGTCTTTACAGTAGAATCTACTGTTTAGGCATTCAATAAATGCTTGCTAATTCTCAATAGATTCTACTGTATATCGAAGACTATATACATGTAGAAAGTAGGAATTAGAAATGAGCGGAAAACTATCTTTTATTTTATCAATGATTATTTTTGGAGCTGTCGGTGTTTTTGCAAAATATATTAAGTTGCCTTCAAGTGAAATTGCCTTTTGGATGAGTCTCATTGGCTCTGGTTTTTTACTTTTGGTGTTCCTTTCTAAAAAAGAAAGATTTACGAAAACAACTATTTTGCAAAATAAATGGCCATTGGTACTTTCGAGCTTTGCCTTATGTGGCAATTGGATTTTCCTTTTCCAAGCGTACAAGGAAACAACCATCGCAAATGCAGCACTAAGCTACTATTTTGCTCCAGTACTAGTAATTTGTTTGTCACCTATAGTTTTGAAAGAGAAAATATTATTAAGAAAAATTTTTTATGTTTGTGTTGCTCTTGTAGGACTGTATTTTATTGTTCAAAGTCAAACTACCGAAACGAGCGAACATTATATCGGTATTGTCTACGGCCTTATTGCAGCTTGCTTCTATACAGTAGTAACATTCACCAATAAGTATATTCGTGGATTAAAAGAGCCTGATAATACGATTATTCAACTTGCTTTAGCAGCGTTATTCCTTGCTCTTTATCTTATTGGGACAAATGGGTTTCAAGTCATGCAAATCGATATAAAATCAATTAGCTTACTTATAGCATTGGGCATTGTCCACGCGGGGATCGGCTTCTATCTGTTCTTTTTCGGAATGCGTCATCTAAAAGGGCAAAGTATAGCTATTTTAAGCTATATTGATCCACTGACATCATTAGTGATTTCGACGATGATTATAGGAGAAAAAATGACGAGCCTACAAATAATAGGCGCTATTCTTTTGCTCGGTGCAACATGTCTGAGTGAAATAGATAAAACAAAGCAGCGTATATCACAGTAGTAAACGAACAAGAAGTGCCCAAAAGCCAAAAAGGTTTTTGGGCGCTTTTTCTAAATCATAATAAAAAATTAATAATATCAGTGTTATCGCACATTGTGAGATTAAGTCCATATAATTGTGTAAAAAGAAAAGGGGTCATTTTCTTCCCTCTTGGTTACAATGTTTTCAACCACGAAAATAAAGTAAAGAGAGGAATATAAAATGACCCAATTACAGTTTAACCTAGACATGGATCTTTTAAAAGATTCGATTATCAATTCTAATATTGATGCAGTTATTAAATCGGCAATAGTTTTGGTATTAAACGAGTTTATGGAAAAAGAAAGAGACGACTATTTGCAAGTAGACGCCTATGAACGTTCTACTGATCGCTGTGATTACCGTAACGGCTATTATGAACGTGAATTAACGATGAGTATTGGTAAAATTAAGCTAACTGTTCCTAGAACTCGTAATGGTGAGTTTTCACCAACAATTTTTGAAAAGTATGCTCGTTGTGATCAAGCTCTCGTTTTATCTATGCTAGAAATGGTGATAAATGGTGTTTCAACACGTAAAGTCACTCATATTGTGGAACAACTTTGTGGAGAAAACATCTCTAAATCCTTTGTATCTTCACTTACACAAAAGCTGGATCCGATTGTAAATGCTTGGGCGAAGCGTCCATTAAATACAACTTATTATCCTTTTCTTTTTGTAGATGCGATGTATATAAAAGTTCGTGAACATCATCGTATAGTCTCAAAGGCTGTTTATATTGCCACAGCTATTACGGAGAAAAATAAACGTGAAATACTCGGTTTAAGTGTGGACCACGAAGAAAGTTATGAGAGTTGGAGTCGGTTTTTCCAAAGCCTTAAATCTCGTGGGCTTCAATCACCTAAACTTGTGATTTCAGATGCTCATCAAGGTCTTCAAAAAGCTATACAACGCGATTTTATCGGGACATCTTGGCAAAGATGCAACGTACATTTCAAACGAAATATCATTTGAAAAGCTTCCTAAAAAAGACTCAGCTGAAATCCGTATGATGATAAAACGCGTTTTTGAAGCCATCACAATTGAAGATATTCGAAAGTTTAAAGATGAGTTATTTGATCAATTCGGAAACAATTCTAAGTATGAGAAAGCTCTTGCCATCTTTGATGAAGGATTCGAAGATACGATACAATACATGAACTATCCAGAAAAAATACGATGTCATATTCGTAGTACCAATTCTCTTGAACGTTTAAATCAAGAAGTTCGTAGAAGAGAAAGAGTAATCCGTATCTTCCCCAATACACAATCTGCTTTTCGATTAGTAGGTGCGGTTCTAATGCAATATCAAGAAACTGTATACGCAAAGAAAAAAAGACTTACAACTTAACAATTCTTAAGTATTTTTAACGTAACTTCCATTCCGTAGGATGCCACATTCAAAAACGGCTATCAAAGTGAAAAGAGCCTTTGACAGCCATTTCTGAATGTGGACATATAAATACACGGAAGTTACGGCCCAAAAAAATGTAAGGAGAGTAATTGAATAAACCCAATTCATTTTACTAATCGATTATTTAACTAAAGTCAGGGTTGAAAAACTTGTATAGAATTTTACACAATATTAAGGACTTGACTCATTGTGATGTAGGTACAGCCATTGAAACCGTAATATTAGTTAGTTATAAGAATATTATTGTTGTAAGGCATATGAAATTAATTTTTTAAATGCCTTTTTCTTTTATCTTATTTATTTTTACCAGGCTATTGATTAGGAAAACTTTATTTGATCAAAAGCCCGTTATTATTGTAGAACTATTAGCAGTGTGAAATCATTATAATTTGTGAAGAACTTTTCATTACTATTGCTCATTCTAATTAAATCCTGAAATAGGGCTCAGTGCTAACTATACTCCAGATTTACTTATGATAGTTATGCTAACTGTTCACAAAACTATCAATCACATATTACTAATAAATAATTCCGTATATATATTACTGAGAAATCTTTTAGCGCTATTTTGTACTTAATTTTGTTAAGCCATCTTGTACAAGCATGGAAACTTCAATTTTTTTGTTTCCCTCAGACAAAGATTTTTCCGCCTAGCTTCCATTCCATAAGGTCCCCATTTTCTATTTTAGGATAATCATTACTGTAAATCTCGTGGGGTGTGTAAAAAATACCCATATGAATCAGTTTTAGTTATGATTTTAATATTCATTTTTTTTACAAAGACTTGTCAAGTGTTAAATTCCGACTTTTTACCATACGGAATCACACACTTGAAAGGGCGGTATAAATAATACTAATCTTTAATTAGCACAAGTGAGACTGACTGGTACATGTAAATTAGTTTTCTGCTTTTTCAAATCCTCCTTTCACCGACGACCCTACAAAAACGAATAATAGGTAATATTTTGCTTTTGAAGAATGATTATTTTCTTTTGAACAACTAACAAGAAGGTTAGAATTTTTTAATTCTACATAATTTTAAAAGAGAGGAATGTAATAGTTTATGAGCAATATAGAATCATTATGCCAGCCTTTAAGCGGTTTAATTACTCCGCCGATAAAATTACCCCAAAGTCCTGGAGATCCTGAATACAATATTTATACTTCGTTTTTAGGGGATTTAAATTATATGAGGTTATTTAAGAATAGAAATCATGGAAATCCCATGAAAATCGATGGTTCCGGTGGTGACACCTTAATAGATAATGCACGAATTAAAGCGATGGCAGAAGCTGTAGAGCGATATAGTTCTTCTGTATATTCTGATGATCAATTTATCTATGCATCTGCCAATGAGTTAGGGGATGAAGCTCTTGATTTAGATAGCATCCCTTTACTATCTGATGAAGAATATAACCATCCGTATTGTCCTTTAAAAAGACCAGATAAGGATAAGAAGATTCGTTGGGTAAAGGGCATATCACTTACTACCCAAAAAGAGATGTATATTCCGGCTATTATGGTATATCTTTACATACCATATTTAAATGACGATGAAAGATTTTGGTTACCTATTTCAACTGGTTGTGCTATTCATGAAAATTACGAAAAGTCAATAATTAATTCCATTAACGAAGTAATAGAGCGAGATGCAATTTCACTAACATGGTTAAATAAATTAGAATTACCAAAGTTGGAAATTAATCCTGAAGTATTACCTGAATGGTGTTTTGATTATTATAAACGTACGGAACAACATCCATTTATACAAACATATTACTTTGATGCGACGACCGATTTAGGAATATCAAGTATTTATAGTTTACAAGTTTCTAAGTATAACGAAAAATTGACCTCTATGGTAATGTGTACAACGGAGCTGGATCCACTCATTGCATTCTCTAAAATCACTCGTGAGGGGGCTTCAGCGAGAATTGCATTGCAAAACCGTACATTGAAAGGTAATGATTTCAATCAATTTTATGAAGTCATGGATGGAGCACTCTATATGGGACAAGCATCTAATGCTTCCTCCTTTAACTTTTTAAAACAATCCGAAAGCACATCAAAATTAAGTGAGATGAAGAATTTGTCGACTGGATCTGATCAAGCAGATCTTAAAAAGTTAATTTCTATATTAAAGAAAAAAGGACATGAAATATTTGCAGTAGACCTTACTACAGATGAAGCAAAGAGAGCAGGTTTAAAAGCAACAAGAGTGATTATTCCTAGCTTACAACCTTTATCATTTGCATACAGAGCTCAATTTAAAGGGACAAGCAGATTATTTCAAGCGCCAGTTAATATGGGATATAAGATAAGAACCGAAGATCAATTAAATAAAAACCCGCAGCCTTTTGCGTAAGTTGAAAGGAGAATTACTTTGCAAATATTTATTCAAGGAAATTTAGGGCGACAGGTAAAGCTATTACAGGAAGATGATAAATGTATATCATTTACAGACATTCAAGACAACAAGGATTTGGATCATTTATATGACCAAAATAAACAAATATATATGCTGATAACAGATAATCCTTTAGTTGATTATGGGAAAATAATAGAAAGAATGGTCATAGCAGAAAATAAAATTTTTATACCAATTATGATCGATTTTCCGTACTTAACTATTGGACCAGTATCTACCGAAGGAAGTGAAGGATGTTTCCATTGTTACATTGATAGACTCCTTCAGCATGATCCTGCTAGAGACGTACTTCGAGATGCACACCGATATTATTATACAGAGGAAAATAGAGACTTTGTGGATATACACCCTGCTGATGCACTTTTAATATCCAATTTTATTAGTTCGTTAAAAGAGACGAAAGATGAGGTAGTGAAAATTTGGAAAGGTAAAGTGAGTAGGTTGAATTTATATGATCGTTCTCTAATATCCTCCCAAGTAATTGGGGTGAGTAATTGTGAGATTTGCAGTGAACATCAAAATTCTAAGGAAAAATCTTATCTAAATATGAAGAAAAACTTGGAAGAAGGTGTTTTTTAATTATGAAGACCATTGAGCACATGACTGGAAAACAGATGGCATTAGCTGTATTAAAAGATCCACAATTTAAAATGCCTACATATCCAAGAGTTTCAGAAGGATTTCGTTTCATATACTTGAATAATAATCGATTATTAATTAACGGAGGACCCGAAAAACAACTATTCAGAGGGAACTCTATCCATAATATCCTTCCCTATGTGATAAACATATGTGACGGTACAATTTCGTTGCAAGAAATTCTGAATTCCGGCAAATATCCATCTCATGATATTTTCCAAGTACTATCTTTATTATATGCTAGAGGACTATTACAAGAAGGAACACCAAATGAAATAGTAAAAAATCATCCTCTATATGGTTTCTTTGATCGAATGGTGGATGGAACAAGGGTTAATAAAAATGTAAATGAAGCGATAAATAAATTTACAAATACAACATTATTGATTGATTACCTTTCACTTGAAACCAGAACCCTTGCCGAAAAATTTGGAGAATACCTAACGCCATATGGAATGGGTATTGAAGTAAATAATCTCTCGAAAAAATTAGATGATAAAGATAGGGAAACATTAATTATCGGCATCTGTACAAATGAGGAAGAAATTCCACATTGGAAAGAAAAAGTTCGCACGTATCTTCAAGACCGAATACCTTTTCTATTTTTATGGTTTAGAGGAGATAACCTTATTGTAGGTCCATACGTAGATAAATCGGAAACTATTTGTTTTGAGTGTTTTACAGATCAAATAGATCGATTGCAACTTACTTCGGTAAAGAAAGAGACGAGTTTAAACCAGTATCTAATAGGTTTATCACTAGTGGTTCCTGTGATTACAAATATTGTTTCAAAAATAGAGACTCCACTGTTAACTTCAAATAATGTAGAACTATATGATTTAAATACATTAAACAAGAAAACATTTCTTTTTACCTTATCCATTAATTGTGGAGCTTGTAGTCCTCAATTTAATAATTGTGATGACAATGAAAAAGTAAATCTAGTATCACAATATGAATCTATGGTTGAGTTCCCTTCCAGAAAGCACTTGAACCTAAAAGCACATCAAAATCACTATAGTGCAAAAAATTTAAATCTCACACAAGAGTTTAAAAATTATTTTAGTTCTCCTAAATTGAGTTTAATGGAATTTGTAAACGAAGAAATCGACAGTTCCATAAGTAAATTAATTACGTGTATGAAATATACCACAGGTATAAAAGAAACCACGTCCTATCAAGTAAAGAGATGGTGCCCTACAGGTGGAAATCTAGGATCAGTTAATTTGTACTACGCTAATAGGAAGATAAAAAATTTAAATAAATCCATATATTATTATCAACCTATGGAAAATGAGTTGCATCAATTAAACGAAAAATTAAATCATCAAGATATAATAAACATATTTAGTCAAGATGATGAAGATGTAATAGGCTATTTTATTTTAACAGGAAATATACAAAAGCTAGCAACTAAATATAGGCAATTATCATTCCGTTTGGCTAATTTAGATGCAGGAGTAGCAATGGCACAGTGTCAATTAGTATCACATAAATTAAACTGGAAAGTATCCAGACTGGAAAGTTACGATGAAGAATCTATTAATGACTTATTAGGATTATATGATATTGGTGAAATCGTTACGATAGTATTAAAAATTAGGGAGGGAAATAAGAATGAATCATTTAGTAAATGAGGCCGACATATTAGAAGAAATTATTCTTAATTCGAAGCAACAAAAGGTTCCTACTAATTTTCCTCAATCAGAAGAAATCGATTGGAATCTCAAACTAATTTCAGATGATACTGTACTTAATAAAAGAGAGTCTAAAATTACATTCAATCAAGAAAACAATATAAGATATGATGATTTATTAGAAATTCTCTCATTTAATGATAAATTCAGTAAACAATTTATGACCTCTTCCCAATTAAAGATTGATCAACTAGTAATACCTGAAAGGGTAGAAGGAATTACTGAAAATCGGTGTTTCTATTCATTTGACTCAATAAACAAGACCCTTAATAAGGAATTTGATCTTCCAACTACTTTACAAAAGAAAGAATTAGTCATTCAAGAAGAGTTTGCCCAAGCTGGAGTCATTATTATTTTTGTTGCATCTATAGATGAGGCATATAAAAAATCAGGGGCTTTAGGATATAAAAAACTAGTACAAAGTATAGGTTCAATTGGACATTATACTTGGTTGCAGGCTATTGCTTATGGGTATGAGGGTTCTGTTTTCGCTGGATTTCTTCAAAAAAGTTTAAGACGATTTACCGATTTAGATGGCTACCATAAGGCTCAATTGTTTGCAGTAGCATTGGGTTAGTATCGAGATATATTATTTTTGGTGAATTGTTAGAGCCTTTCTGTTATAAAATAGATTCTCTCTAACTTTCATATATATGAGGTGCAGCTTTTATGCGCCAACTCAGCACTTTATACAGTTATGCATTAGAATTTGGGGGTGAAAAAAATGGAAGAGAAAAAATTGGAAGAGAATAAACTATTCGGGGAATTAGAGTTGTACGCCGAAGAGCTACCAGAAATAACAACAACTTTTGGGACGTCAACCATGTCTACAGAATCCTCTGCTCTTAGTGCATCATGTCCAACAAGTTCAGCGAGTACTTATACTACTATGAGCAGTTTTAGCTGGTAATTAATACATTTATACAATAAAAAGGCGGGAGGTTCTCCTAAATGTCAGAATTGAAAATTGAAGACAGTTGCTTAGAGCTTATTGTAGTTGAGATTAATGAAGACGATTTAAATACTAACTTTTCTTGTTGTTGGGGATCTTTTGGATGTTTTATGAGTTATGGTACCAGCAGCGCTGGAACAGCTTCAACGGGGGCATGTGCTTGTTAGTTTCTTTTAATTAGAGGAGGAACAAAAATGGAAAAAGACCTTAATTTAGATCTTTACGTGGAAGAATTAGAAGATGAGCATATGTTGATGTTTAATTGCATTGCTTGTGGAACAACAGTTTCGTGTTTCGGAAGTTGTGTTGCAACTGGTACTTCTCTAACAAGTGCGACATCCTAATTAGATTTTTAAAATGAATTCTTAGAAGTGAAACGGTCATAAGCAATAAATTTTCTCGTTTCACTTCTTTCTTTTTTAGATAACTTGATAGACAAAGGTGATATATTATGAGCGAATTAGTTGATAAAAATTTTCATTTGAATAAAATGGTAGAAATTATAACGAATGAGGATAACGATATTTTTGTAATTCAAAAAGATTATAATAAGCATTTTAAAATAAATGAAGTGACGGCATTTTTATTAAATAAATTAAGTCAACAACCTCTAAATATAGAGCAGATGGTAAATCAATTAAATCAACAATACTCGGAAGTTGGAAAAATAGAGTCAAAGAAGGTTGAATCAATTATTGATAATCTATTTAAGAATGGGATCCTAGAATGTGAAGGTGAAAAAAATGTACCCATTAAGAAAAAAAAGGGACAAGCAATACTAAAATATGAGATAAAACCGACTTTATTATTAGATGTAAAGGTAAAGAAAAATACGGGCTTTCTGTTTAATTCAAGGTTGAAATTAGTGACGTTCATTATTTGTTACTTTCTTTTTTCCTTATCTTTGTATTTCTATACGCTAACAACAATCAATTATTCTAACTTTTCATATGCAGCCATGCTAAGAATATTACCTATAATTTTTATTCATGTTATTGGACATGAAATGGCACATATGTACGTTTGTCGGAAAATGGGTGGAACTATTAATAAAGTAGGTGTTGGTTTACTCTATTACTTTATCCCTGTTGCATTTGTAACTTACAAGGATACGTATCTTATATCCAAAACTTCTCAAGCCAAAATCGCCATAGCTGGACCTTTATTTGATTTAATAATGTTAATGATTGTGTCTATCGTTATGCTTATTACAGATTCTTTTAACTATCTTCTATTTCCATATAGTATGATGCTTTTTTACATGCAATTTTTGAATTTAAATATATTAATGCCGAGTGATTTATATAGATTTTTAGAAAGCTTATCTAACCAATATAACGTAAGGAGAAATAGTTTAACATATCTCCTTACTGCGATTCACCTTAAGAAACCAGATGAAAATCAAAAAGTAAAAAATCGAAGTACCAAGTTTTTTTATATTACATATTCGCTGTTATCTTTGCTTTATATAGCATCTCTTTTTGTAAGTATGCTATTGGCGTTTAAATATGTTTTTTAGGGAAGGTGTACTATGGCAACAATAAATACGAGTGAAATCTCAGATTTAGTATTAGCGCGTGTCTCAGTTAATCCTGTATCTATGCTTGAAAAATTTATTTTTAAAGAATCAAAAGAAGTTTTAGAAAATATATACGCCCTTAAAAAGGAAATAGAAGATATGAAAACAACTGTCATTGATTGCATTTTTTCGGTTGTCCCATATATTGAGGATAAGAAACTATCAGGCAAATTAATACGACTAAAAAGAGGATTATATAATAATAAGCCTGTGAATCTAGAATCGATAAAAAGTATTATCAATGATATTCCGGAAAAAGGTAATTATAAGAAATCTATTTTTCAACAATGGCTCGAGAAAGAAGTAAAACTTCAGTCAGAAATAGATCGATTAGGGAAATTATATCAAAAAGAAGTTCAACAAAATGAGGAAGAATTATGGGGGATCTTTAATCAAGATAAAAGTGAATTTATGAGAGGAATGCCAATAGTTAATAGTGGTTTTTCTGATTTTCTTAATAGTCGTAAACAAAAACATTATCAATTAGATTCGAATTACTTTAAATCTGTCTACTCATATTTTTTAAGAAGTGTAGCAAAAACAAGTCCAATCAGTACTTTTACACAACTAACCTTATCTGGATTTGCACCAAAAACAAGGGATTTTCAGGTCAATGGAGTGTATGTAAGATGGCTTAGAGGGTTAGTTAGTAATTTTTTTGAGTCATTATCTATTAAGCAACATTATGTTCACTTTTTTAGATTTAAGGTAACCGATTTTATTGAAACAGAGGACAAGGGTAGAATATATTTTCGTGGGAATTACTCAGCGATTAATAGTATTTTTTCTAAAACAGAGGATGTCTTCATTTATAATGAATTTCTAAATATCCTACAATCTTTACCACTTCATTCATTTACCTATGATCAATTAGTTGCTGAAATTAACCATCCATACCCGGAGAGGATTGCTAAGTTCTTAATTGAGCAAAAACTCATTCGCCCAATCATGCCTTGTTCGTTACAGGATAATATGCCTTTTAAGGCGATTGCAAATTTCATGAAAGAAAGTAAACATTTCGATTTAAAGGTCCATGGAGACTTATGTGAGAAACTCTTCTTATTGGATAACCTTAAAGCAGAATTGGAGATAACGACTTCTAAATCAAAAAGGGATTTCTTAGTTCGAAGAATCAAAGACAATGTTGAAATTATTTATCAACTCATACAAACCACTCCACCATATTGGATTAGTACTACCGAATTAGTATATGAAGATACGAGGTTTAAGACAGAGGTTCCTTTTTTGGGTGAAAATCTAAAAAATGAGATGATACAACTCCAAGAATACATTAAACCTTTCACGTATAGGCATGCCTTGAATGATCGATTAATGGATAAATTCATACAGTTTTACGGGAAAAGTGGTAATGTTACCGTCCTCGAATTTTTATGTGAAATAATCGAATCAGAAATGGAATATTCCAAGCTAATAAAATTAGCACGACATGATGATATTCAAAATGTGATGTCGGGAAAAAATATTTATGAGGATAATCAAAACCATAAGTCTGCAACGCTTTACTATCAAATTGTTAGTGAATCTCATGAGAATTTATTGAATGGTGATTATTTAATTGTCATCAATAAGGTGACTGATGGTAGTGGTTCCGTTTTTTCTCGTTTTAACCCGATGTTTGATGAAAAGCATTATAAAGAGGAAATTGTTCAATGGAATAATAAACTTAGTAAAAGTCAAGAAATAGTAGAGTTTTCTGTTGGTGGAGACTGGGCTAATGTACAAGAGAAATATAATCTTTTCCCCAATCAACTTAATTGGATTGGAGAATTACCTAACGTTCATGATGAGGAGAATACTAAAATAGGTGTCACTGATTTAAATTTATCGATTAGGGATGGCAAGTTTATATTGACAGATAAAGAGAATCATCAAATAAAGCCTGTTTATTTAGGCGCAGTTCCGGAACACTTATCGGCTGATTTATCCAAATTATTCTTTACTATAGTAAAGCCTTGGTATATACGTACCCCATATGGTTCGAATCCATTAAATAAACCACAAGTAAACGAGAACGATAATATTACCCATATACCTCGATTTCAAGAGGGAAAAATTGTATTTGAACGAGAGAAGTGGGTAGTGAAGTTAGAAGAATTACAGGGTATTTTGAGTCAATACAAAGATAATGAATTATTTTTAGAATTAAATACTTGGAGAAGAAAACATAATATACCAGAAGAAGTTTTCTTTACGCTTGAATCCAATTCAATGTTAGATAACTATAAACCGATGTGGTTCCACTTCTTAAGTATCCCTTGCATCAATTTATTAAAGCGCTCTATAACTTCAAAGTCTAACTATATAACCTTTACTGAGGCTTTGCCTTCAGTTAATTCACAATGGTACAAAGACAAAGAAGAAAAATATGTGACCGAATTCATGTCACTACTCTCTATTTAAAATTTATGGATTGGAGGGATTAAAATTAACGAAAATAATGGTTATAACTGGTTGTATTATTGTATATATCCTGGATCACTAGAGAAATTAGATGTTGGAGTTGAAGAAATAATAATCCCTGCAAAGGATTTAGCTATAAATTGTTTTGGTGTTGAAAAATGGTTTTTTATAAGGTATATGGATGCCGGTGGAGCACATCTAAGGCTAAGATTTCATGTGAAAGATATTTATTTAGTGGAATTTTGTGAAAGAATGGACGAAGTGTTATTGAAATGTTTAGAGCAAGTAGAACGAAAACAGTCATATCCTCTTAAACGAATAGTACCAAATAAGCAGAATATTCAACGTACAGTGCCGAGAATAGAAAAGGATTTATATGAACCCGAATTAAAAAAGTACTTTAATAAAAGGTACTTGAAATTATCAGAAGAACTTTTCGACTATTCTAGTGAGATTGTTTGTTCGATTTGCTACCAGGTAAATCTAGAAAATATTAATCGGTATGAATTTGGTTTAATGTTAATGAAGAGAGTTTTTGATGCAATCGAACTAGAGCAAGGTCCATTACTTGCATTTTTACAGAATTACTTAAATTACTGGAGTGGTTCTGATAAGATGACTTATCAACTAATAAATATCGCTGCTCAGAAGAGAGATGCCTTGGAAGCCATCCTAGCCCAAGATTTAATATATGTTGACTATCACGAGGAAATTGATCAATATGTAATAAAACTTAAATGTATTTTATTTGAAATTTATGATGAATTTGGGGAAGGTGCTTTTTATCATCTGCTATTTCATTATACCCATATGATGAATAATAGATTAGGTATCTGGCCAATCGAAGAAGCGTATTTGAGTGCATTATATATTCAAAGGTTACAAAATGTAATAGTACGATGAGACTATTTGGAGGTTTGTTATGAAAATACTCCCGCATGAAGAAGTGATTTGCGATGAACAATCTATGGTTATTGAAAACTTAACCAAACAATATGCTAACAATGTAGTATTGGATTCCTTGTCATTAACAATTAATACAGGAGAAATACATGGGATATTAGGACGGAATGGAGTAGGTAAAACCACACTGATTGAATGTGCAGTAGGATTAAAATCATTCAATCAAGGATCCATTAAAATTAGAGGATTGAATATTCTAGAGGATAGGGACAAAATCATTAGACATGTTGGTATACAACCTCAGGAAGCTAATTTATTTCCTAGGTTAACCATTATGGAAACTATGGAGTTATTCTCAAGTTTTTATGGAGAGATACTTTCATACCATAACATCATGGAAATGCTCGACTTAGATAAAATAAAAAATAAGCGGGTTAATAGTTTGTCTACAGGTCAAAAACAAAGATTATTAGTAGCTCTTTCTTTAATTGGCAATCCGTCTTTAATCATATTAGATGAGCCAACAACAGGAATTGATCCTCAAATTAAACAATTAATATGGCAAGTGTTAAATAAAATGAAGTCTCAAAACAAGTCTATTTTATTGTCGACACATAATATGGAAGAAGCAGAGAAAATTTGTGATCGAATTTCGATTCTACATGATAAAAAAATAATTTTAACAGGAACTCCTAGTGAGATAATCAATAAATATCGAAAAACGAAGAATGACACATTAGAAGATGTTTTCCTATTATTAACAGGAACTACATTAAGGGGGGGAATGGATTAAGATGATCGATAAATTATCTATGAAGTATTTAATATCAACTGGTCTAAAAGAAATTTATCGGGAGCCAAAGGTCTTTTTTTTCACGTTGTTATTCCCATTCTTCTTTTTGCTGATGTTTGGAGGGATGAGTTTTATAATTGAGCCATCCGATGATTTAGGATTGTCGTTTATCGAGTACGAATTTCCAGGGATACTTATTTTTGCGCTATTGTCCGTTGGTTTTTTAGGTACTTCAGTACCGTTAATTGAAATGCGACAAAAAGGGATACTGAAAACTTTGCGGACTACACCTCTAAAAGAATCTACTTTTATTATTTCTCAAATTATGGTGAGATTTATTTTAGGAATTATGCAAATTTTATTTTTCACATTGTTAGGTTTTATCATGAACTTCATTACTCTAAGTAATATCGTTCCTTTTATTTTAATAGGTATGTTAGGTCTAGTTATGATATTAACCTTAGGATTTTTATTTGGTGGGCTATTTAATAATGCTGAATTGGCATCGGGTGTACTAAGCTTTGGAATGGTTCCGCTTGTCATGCTTAGTGGAGCAATGCTTCCTTTATATATCCTTCCGGATGTGGTTAAATCTATTTCTTACTTTATCCCATTTACTTATCTTACTGAATTATTCCATCAAGTACTGTTTGATTTAGATGTCAAATTCTCCATTTTAGTAAATTTAAGTATAATAATTGGAGTAACATTAATAATATTCTATCTAACTAAACGAACATTTAGGTGGCGATAAGAGAAAAGGGATAATTTTTATGATCCATGATGTCCAAAATGTTTGCCAATATACTCGGTCAATACAAAATTTATAATATAAATTACGTTTTAATCTGAGATGTTTGAATAGGAAAATGAAAATGTACTCTTTCATCCCATTCGTCACTGTACGTACGAGTCGTATACTGTAAGTTATTGTTGTAATATTCATAATTAGCTCTAAGTCTTAGACGATTCCCTAGAATTGTTTAGGACTTTTTCTAATATTAAAATTTCTTGGTTCCATACTATTTTTTTGTATAGCAATTACACACAAAAAAAGCACATTCACCGATTTATATGTACTTGTATTGTAGAGAAACAAGTAATAGAAAGGTGAACTGTGCAAATGCATTTTAACATGAA
Organism: Lysinibacillus sp. NPDC056232; assembly: GCF_042267565.1. Classification (NCBI taxonomy): domain Bacteria; kingdom Bacillati; phylum Bacillota; class Bacilli; order Caryophanales; family Bacillaceae; genus Lysinibacillus; species Lysinibacillus sp. NPDC056232. Next base: position 195,830 of record NZ_JBHJTF010000001.1, read on the forward strand.
ATATGCCAGGATTAAAAGATATAGAGATTACGAAAAGATCATGGCATTTAGCTTTGTTGATAGGGTTTATATTCTATATATCACATAATACTATTTAGAATTTTTCGAAATTTTTAATTTTAATTGAAGCTACTTCACCACATTTCTTGCAAATGGTAAAAATCAGGGGGGAACCACTTTTAAAAATATTATCCGCAGGTTTGACATATGCAAAACCATTACCCATTATACCTTTGGTAAAAGAGTCACTTCCACATGATTTACATATTAATTTTTCCTCCGACATTAATATCACCTCCGAAAAGTATTTATTAATAAATACGTCTATCTACCAAAAAAGTTCAGAATAGTTTTGAAAATTAAAACTTATCTGCATGTTACTCTAAATATCTCAAGCAAAAACTGTTACGTTTTGGCGAACTTCTATGACGTAGCAAACTTTCCTGAAGAAACTGAGTTATTCAAAACCGCATTTGAATAGGAAAACATTTGAATTGCTCATCCTATTTTTAGAAATGTCTTAGGAATATTGCTGAGTATAAAAAGAAATACGCATCTTTTATTAATCCGTATTTTAGATTTGGTGGAGACTATTGGATTGAACATAGGTATTCAGCTAAACAAAATAGATTTTGAAAGAGGGAGTAGAGTAGCATTAAATTAAACTGGATTATTTAACTGTTGGCAAGCTAGTTCTTTATATAAATAATGTGTTTCCATAAGTTCAGTATGCTTCCCGATACCTGTTACTGTGCCATTTTCCAACACTACAATTTGATCTGCATTTTGTATTGTGGAGATTCGGTGTGCAATAACAAGTGTTGTACGATCCACCATTAATTTTTGTAATGCTTTTTGAACAAGTAATTCAGAAGCACTATCAAGGTTAGAAGTAGCTTCATCCAACAATAAAATTTTAGGATTTCGAATTAAAGCTCTCGCAATGGCGATTCGCTGGCGCTGTCCACCAGAAAGCTTCAATCCACCTTCTCCAACCTGCGTATTAACTCCATCCGGAAATCGATCAATAAACTCTAAAGCATTGGCTTGTTGTATAGCATGTTGAATAGCTGTCTCTGAAACTTCGTGTTCAACACCATATAATATATTTTCTTTAATAGTCCCTGACATTAAAGGACTTTCCTGTGAGACATAACCAAGCTGACTACGCCATGACTGCAGTGAAAAATCATAAATATTTGTTTGGCCAAGTAATATTCCGCCCGAGTTGGGCTTGTAAAAACGTTCTAGTAAAGAAAATAATGTCGTTTTTCCACTGCCACTAGGACCAACAAATGCCGTCATTTTTCCAGTAGGAATTATTAACGAGAGATTTTTGATAATGGCATCTTCTTGATAGGCAAAAGAAACATCGCGAAATGATATCTCTTGTTCGGCATTCCTTACTTCTATCTTTGCGAGCTCACCCTCATGCTGAACAGAAAGAATATCTTGAATTCTCTCTGTCGCCCCAAGTGCCTTTTGCAGAGAGGTAAAGAAGGACGCCATTTGAGTAAAAGGCACAACAATTTGAAACATATAAATTATAATCGCTACAAGTGCACCCGCAGTTAGTGCACCAGAGGCTACTTGTACGCCACCGTAGCCAATTAAAATTACAAGTACAAGCATCATTACAAAGGTCATGAAGGGAGAAATAAAGGCTTGAACTTTTGCTTCTTTTAATCCAAATTTAAAAAGGTTGTGGACGTTTTTTTCACCATAACTGCCTTCGGTTTGCTCAGCATGATACGCTTTTACAAGACGAATATTTGCTAACACACGTCCAAGGTTAGCGGAGAAATCTGCCATCTCATTCTGTGTAGCATTTGCAATTTTATACATTTTTTGTCCTAAAGGTAGGATGAATAAAATAGATAATGGAACAGAAATCAGCATAATAACAGTCATTTTCCAATCAATGAGTAATAGGAAAATTATTGATCCAATAATGGAAATAACTCCTGTGACAAATGTGATTAGATGTTGTGTAATCAATGCTTTCACAATATTTGTATCCTGTGTGATTCTACTCATTGTTTCCCCAGACTGATGCTCATCAAAAAAAGAAATAGGGAGTCGTAGTACATGGTTCCACAATCGATTTCGAATAGAGGAAACAATTGCTTCTCCGATATAAGTCATAAAATAAAAGGATAACCCCGAGAAAACTGTTTGTATAATTAAAATAGCTCCGAGTAAGAGCATAAAGGAAATATTAAACGCTGAGTTTGCTAATTGATCTACTAATCTCATCGTGAATAATGGGATTAGTAACCCAGCAACGGTTTCGATTAATCCTAAAAAGACAGCGAAAATAATGATCCATTTTGATGGATTAGCTGTTTTAATAAGCTGTAAAAAGTCTTTACCATTTGTAGCTTTTGGATTTTTACGTTCACTATTTTTACTCATTTGAATTTGCCTCATTCTAGCTAATTGATTTGAATTTTTTATAGCAAATTAATAATTTTATAAGCCTAAAGAACAGCTATTCCTTTAGCTGAATTTTGATTTGAAGAAAAAGTTTCTTTCAATTTAGGTAATGGTAACCAAGAAAATCTATCTTCTTCTATTCCTAACAGTGCCAACAACATCCCCGCTGCTCCAGAAAAAATGTCACCTGAAAGCTTATAGCAATAATCTCCTGGCATAAAATATTTATCATTATCACTAAGTACATATAAATTTAAGGTGTTTAATGTTTTATCTAAGAATCTTCCTCCCGTTTGAAGCTCGATATCAATTGTGTTGGCAGTTATGATCATCCCACCTAAGCCACGAAATAGACCCGAACCGTAAAAACATTTGGAACTAGCCACTTCTCCTATTCCCCTTAATTCAGTTTCCCATCTCGGGTCTTTTAACAAATGTCTTAACTCTATCATGCTAAGACCTACACCCGCGCTGCCACCGGCTAGATACGGAATAAACCTTGTGTTTTCTTTATCGTTAACTTGGTACGTTCCTGAATTATCCATAATACATATACTTGTATCTTTTTCTAAAGCTTGCAGAGAAAGTTCTAACCATACTTTTTCATTAGTAGCTTTAAATAAAGCACTATAAAATAGAGAAACACCTGACCATCCATCGATTAATCCTAGTGGAATCGCATCAGCATCGTTAGATGTTACTGCTATGTCTTTTTCGAGAAGGGAACATAACTGAAGACCTATTTTAATAGCACGATCAAGCATGGACTTTAAATTGGGTATATAGGATGCAGAGATAAACGCTAAGCCTATACCAGCTAATCCCGTTCTGATTGAAATATCTGCATTATCCGATTCTACTTCTATTGAATCATAGATTGCTTTGGATCTTTCAATCATCCCTAATTCATAAAGTATGCCTGCAACTCCTGCTTTTCCGGAAAAAAGCCCATTATCAAGCTGATTAATATATTCTTCCGCACTATACTTTAATGCCCAGGATTTTGCCTTTTCAGGTACATCGCCTGTGCGCATTAATGCCATGATTACTCCGAAGCCACCCGTTAGTATATTAAAGATTCCACCTAAACTTTCATACTGACGGATATCCCCCGATAATAGCTTAATATCACACTTCAAATCATTGACAATACCTGCTCTGATTGATGAGATAATTTCCGGTAAATCTAATCGACTAAAGTATTTAGACGGCGCAGAGAGAAGACTTTTTTGCGGGATAACGCTCCTTTTATTACATTCACTTTCAATTTCTTCAATCAAACGCATTGCCTGACTACCGAATTGATCAAAAATCCATTGATCATGTTTTTTTATGATATTCACCGCTATATCTTGAACGGGTCCTATCGGTAGAAACACATATCTTGCGATGCGAAGTAAGGCAAACCAATCTGTCTGTTCCCGTGAAAGATTTGGGGCTCCTACAAAACCAAGCCGCATTAAACCTGAGGGAATACTGTCGTTTATATGACTAGCCGCTTCAAAATCAATTAGTTTAATATCGTTAGAAGCTGTTACCATTACATTGGCCGGCTGTAGATCGCCCATACCAACGTCTCTAGCATGGATAGATTGCAGAGCATCTTTTAATTGCCTTAGTATAGAACAGGCATTGTTACAATACTCATTTGAGTCTTGCTGTGCAGAGAATGGATAATTCGTTGCTATCCAAGTATCTAAAGATGTTCCACTAATATACTCTTCTGCTAAAAATACATGTTCCCACTCTGGAAACGTTTTATGAAATGAAACAACAGATTCTAAACCTAGAAGTTTTTTTAAAATACTAGCCTCATGATTTAAACGCTCTACCGCATCTCTTCCTTGACCATCTAAACCTGCATATGGTCGACCCTCTTTCAATACCACTTTAGTATTTGAAGGTATGTGATTTGCCACATAAACCCCACCACCATTACTGAAGTGCAAAGCAGATTCAATAGTATAATTATCAAGCTCTGATACAGCAGTCTGTATTTTTTCATGCTCTTCCGACATTTTTTTAACAATTAGCGGTTCTTCTATAAAATCAGGAACCGTATAATATGGCGCTCTAGAGTCGGGTATTAACTCCCCTAAAGGATTTTGAATGGCAGGAATTCTTGATGCACCGTTTATTAAGTACATCTCCTTGAATGCCCCGTATCTAAAGTAAACATTTCCATCCAACCATCTTTTATCGTTCAGTATGTATGGACCTTTTGAAAAGTCATTCAAAAGTAAATGTAACTTCTCTAAAAGGAAAGTAAATTGATTTTCGTTATTTGGATAAATAGTAATAAATTTACCTGATGATGCTCTGTCACCATATTTAGAATTCTTTAATATTAATTCCCACACATTAGATACATGCTTAAATGGAACTAAATTTTCAAACAAAAAATTCGAAACAACTTTCAACATTTCTTTGGCTTCTTTTGGGGTAGAACTAATATGTACCTTCCAACCTTGAACAGGCAAATAAGAGTCAGACTTAGAATAATATGTCCAATGTTTATCCGAGTTTATAACCCAGTTAGATGGTACATTAGAAATTTCGAGAGCCATCTCTGTTGCCTTTTCAAGTGGAGGCTCATAATATCTCTCTTTAAGATTAATATACTGTACATAACGCAAATCCATTATTATTACCTCCACTCTGAAATGTTATTTAAGCTTTAGAATCCTGGAAGATGACAATTAAATACGCTCACTTGACTAGGATAACCGACGCATAAAAATTGGCTGTTTGCGGAATTACGCGCGGCACCATTTAAGTTATGACCATTTTCTACATTCATTTTTTGTAACTCTAGAACATTTGATTTTTTCTTACTATTTACCATGTTGTATACCTCCTAGACTAAATATAAATTCGTTGCAACAAATTCCTTATTTACACTCGAGTTACTTTAAGATTAGTAGTACGAATACTACCCTTTCAAGTGCGTATTTCCGCATAAAAAAAGTCGGAATTTAACACTTGACAATTAATTCTTATTTTAATCTTCTGATGTTTGTAAAAAATATTCATCGTGGGTTGAAATTCTCCCTGTACCAAAGTAGTGAATGCAATATTTAGAGCGTGTTTTATATCACACTTTGTCATAATTTTCGGTGGTTCATAAAGATTTAAAAGCATCATTTAACCTCGGAGAATAATGATTTTGTACATCCTTAAACAAGAAAATGTACATATTATATTGGTGTTGATATTTATATACTATGTAAACCTTTACGAAACGTTAGAATCTCTCTTTTTTATTAATATTACTATTTATTACTATTTTAACCATTATTTATTAATAGGGGAAAAGTAACAGAGATCTTAGCCAAACAAATATGAATTTATGACTCTTTTAAAGAAACAGAGGTATTTCAATTTCGACTAATTTTAGATATTAAAATAGACTTATTGTTTTAATTTATTACAAAAATATTGGATAAATAACTGTATATGGTATTATGAATATTATAAATAACTAATATTAGGTAAGGTGACCAATGGGTAAGTTAATTGAGGATCTTAAATTATTTGTAAATAAACACCATTTGTCAAGCGAATTTAAAAACTGTTTAGAAACACTAATGACACAACATAAAGGAGGTGATTTTACTAATTTATGTGAATTGCATTTTCAGATGGCAGAAGGAATAGAAACAAGTGCGATTAAAGACGTTTATAATATTTTAGAATTATGTATTCTCTTTACTGATATTTTAGATGATATCGAAGATGGTGATGAAACGAAGTGGGGAATCGAAAGGAACATATTACTCAATGCCTCGACTTCCCTTATTAGTATTCTGTTTATAGAGCTGAAGAGGCTTGAAATGCCATATCAAAATGAAGTTATAATGTTATTCTATAATTATCTACTTCAAGCTGCTGACGGTCAACATCATGATTTAACGAATAACATTATTTCAGAAGAAGCTTATTTAGGAGTTGTGAAAAAGAAATCAGGCTCTTTAATAGCACTGGCTTGTACCCTTGGGCAAACTTTAGCAAATGGGAAGTATGAAGAAAAGTTAGAAAAATGTGCTCATTATATAGCGATAGTGGCACAATTAAGAAACGATTATGAAGATTTACTAGGGATGCAAAAAGATATAAGTATGAAAAAGCGAACATTACCTATCTTATATTTGCTGCAGTATGAGAGTCCGATGTTTGATGAATTACGAGCGCATTATATAAAGCAAACAGACTCCACAACGGATACACACATTACTTCACAGCAAATCGAAGCTTCAGGATTGCCAATTTATATGCATTTAATGACATTAAAATACCACAGGCTTGCAATGGATTTGCTACAACAGCTATACCCAGACAAGGATATTTCAATTTTCAGACAATATATTTGATGAGGTGAGAGAAATGTTGAAAATTATTCAATATCTACAAAAAAATGAAGAAATTTTAGCACTTTTTAAAGAAGGGAAGGTTTCACTTTTAAATATCAGTCCTTTAGAGAGCAGTTTAATATTAGAATCATTTGATAATGCAGTAAAGCCATCACTGAGAGATTCGTATCAATTATACTGGCGTGCATAATAAAGTAAAAATTTTAATTGGACTTGTACTCATTTTTTTTGTTCAATTGTATTGCTTGATCATCATATCAAAAGGTCCAATTATAGGAATTACTATCACAGAACAAGATCAAAAATGGTATATCCATAATATTGAAGAAGAAGGCTGGGGTGTACATCAGCAACTTGAGCCAAACACAATAATACTAGAAATCGATGGTAAGGAAATACCACCCCATACTTCTTCTCCATTCACTGTTACACACGCGGAGAGTCTAACTATATGGCATAAAGGCAAAGTCGAAACACTTACAGTGTCTTATGAGGATATGACAGGTCAACTTTTAATGCATTTTGTTATTCCTCTAATATACTCATTACTTATAAGTGCATTATGTATCTATTTATTACAACGTCCTCTAACAAAAAATAAAAAATATTTAATTTTCCATTTGCAATTTACAGCGCTAGCTTATATTAGTGCTGGCGCAGCGGGACGGGGTGATTTCTTTAGTAACATTTTTAATTCGTTAGCAATTTTTATTAGCTTAGTAAATTGTTTTTTCTATTGCATTCATTTATTAAGAATAGTGAGCGATTCTGTGCAAAAAAAACTGCGCACTATCTTTTTTTTGATAGGCGGTTTATTAGTTACTATTAATGTATTACGAATTACTATTGAAGATTTCATAACGGTGCAAATCATATTCGAAATTTTAGTCTATTCAATTTTATCATGTTTATTAATGATTAATATTATTCTAGCAATTAAAAGTAATATGAAGTACTATGCAAAACCACTTTTCTTCATATTCTTTTTAGGAATAGGGCCTATAGTGATATTTTATGGTATTCCAATACTTTTCAACTATACACCGATTTTGCCAGCTGATGTGACTGCTTTATTTTTAATGATTGTACCGATTTGTCTTATTTATATGGAATTGGCGGAATCTTACGTAAATTTGCAATATGCACTTGATCGAATGTTTGAACATTTAAAGTTATCAATTCCATTCAGTTTAATAGTATCTTTTATTTTAATATTATTTCAAGAAGCACGCACTATATATCTATTTAGCCTCTATTTTTTGATTATTTTTATTGCTATGATTTTTATTCTGTCATGTAAAGAATGGTTTGAAATAAAAAACGCTCGTTATATGGCAACATTAAAGGATTATAATTTTTCAGATTTTTATCACTTTATAAAAAAATCTACACAATATTCTAATTTTGAAAATCTTGTAGATTGTATAAAAAAAGAGTTGAGCCGAATGTTAAAGTTAAATCATGTTGAAATTGTGGAGGATGATATAAGGGGTCATTTACAATATATCGATGAGGAGAATTATAGTACAATTTGTCCCAACTTAATCTATAAAAGCAAGGAAAATTACATTTTAGTACTACATGAAACACCTGATTCTAAGTTATTAGCAGTCGTAGACACTCATTTTAATAAAATACCATTCGAATCCATAAAAATGCTTGAATTGTTTTTATATTATGTACAAAGTATTCTCGACAATTCACTTAAAATGGATAATCTTGCTGCCCAATTGGCAAAACTCGATATTTTACATTCGCAACGCTGGTATAGCAAGCTATGGATATCATCAACGGAACGAGAGCGTATTCGTTTATCAATAGAGATTCATGATACGATTTTACAGGATTTAATTCGTATGAGTCGAAATATTGAAGAAGCGATAGTGACGGTTAAAGATATGCAAGAAAAAGAAACATTTTCACATTTACGTAATGAAATACTTGATATTATGGATACTACTCGTGATATTTGCGAGAATTTATACCCACCTTTAATTGAAAGATTGGGTCTTTATAAGTCATTAAATGAATTAATAGGAAAATACAAAATCCGTTTTAACTTTATAATCAGAGATTATATTGAGGTAATTGAGGATTTATCATTACAGCAAGCTACTACTATCTATCGTATAATTCAAGAGCTACTATCGAATGCTAATAAGCATTCACAGGCGCATATCGTTCATATTAACCTTACATCAAAAGCTCAAAGACTTATTATTGAATATATTGATGATGGTATAGGTCTAGATATGAATGATCAGTTAAACGAAATCAAAAGTATTGGGCTAATGGGGATACAAGCGCGGATTAATTATTACCAAGGTACATTTGAAATCACCCCTAATCACCCATCTGGTGTAGTAATCAAAATATCTATGAAAATAGGTGAGGATCTTGAAAATAATGGTGTTGGATGATCATATTGCAATTGGTGAAGGAACTAAGGCCATATTAAAAGCCGAGCTAAATTGTCATGCAGATGTGTTTACGGATCCATATCTTGCCCTTCAACAGTTAACCAAAGCACCTTATGACGTTTATTTAGTTGATTTTAATTTGCCAGATACGGATGGTTTGGAATTTATAGAAAAAATAATCAATATTCATCCAGAAGCAATTGCAATTATTTACACTGGCTATAACATCGAAAGATATATTACCGATTTGTTAGAAAAAGGGGTTTATGGATTTGTTAGTAAATCGGATAGTAGAAAACAATTGATTGACACTATTAATTATGCATTAGAAGAAAAAATTATCATGCCACTTTCTTTAATTAAACAACTTAATTCGAATTTTTCTAAAACAGAAAAATCAACTAGGTTGACCGAAAGAGAACAAAAAATTTTAGATTTAGTAAAAGACGGATTACCAAATAAAACAATTGCAATGGAACTTAGTTTAAGCCAACGAACGATTGAAAAAAATCTTACTAGTATTTTCTCTAAACTAAATGTTGAAACTCGTGCTGAAGCTGCGATTAAATGGATAAAGCAAATTTCATAAGTTATGACCTCAGCGACAATAAGTCAAAGGATTTTTCTCGAATATGTACATATAGATAAAACTTTCATTTGAGTTTCTGAGATCATTTTTGCAGTATTTTATTTAAAAGGGTTTGTTTATCAAACATTAAAACAATCTTAATTCGTTTTTTTTTGTTGGAAAAAGAAATAATTTGTGCGATGTATTACTTATTTGAAACGAGAACTAATACTCATGGATCTATCATGATTTTGGACACGCTATCGGGTGTTTATGGTGATTTGTTGAAAATTTCCAATGCTATTTGTTTCTATTAATCCACTTAATTATTATTGAAGCTATTAGAAAAACACTTATTTTAGGGATTCGAAATCTTAATACTAATATAAATGAACTATTAGTATTAACTACTAATGCAGTAATTACGTTGATATTTTGTGTTAAAGTTTTTAAATATGAATTATTAAGCATAGCCGTCACTTTAAAAACCAATGAAGCTTAAAAATTCGAAATATTGACACATTAAACACTTTGTCGTAAATTTAAAATAATTGCATAAAAGCATTAGGTGCCCATAGCGGGAGAATAGGGAATAAAGTGAAAAGCTTTAGCGGTCCCACCACTGTAAAAGGGAGTTTCATAGAGAATGCCACTAGCATCGTTCTGGGAAGGTTCTATGAAATGTTGAAATTGAGCCAGGAGACCTGCCTATCTGCTTCGTATTATATAGACGATGGAAAAGTCTGTAGTTTATTTGTTATGGAATAAACTACAGGCTTTTTATTTTTTTCTCTAAATCATTCATCGAGTAACAAGGGCAAAAAAGAAAGGGGAAATTTTCATGCAATTATTACAACAGACGATTCAAAACATTCAATGTGCTGACCACAAAATGATGGAGGAAGCAAGGGAACGCATAGATGCACTTTGCAAGCCTCCTGGAAGCTTGGGGAAACTGGAGGCTCTTGCTGTACAACTATCAGGAATTACAGGAGACCTATTTCCTGCGATTGATAATAAGACGATAATTGTCTGTGCAGCAGATCATGGTGTTTGTGATGAAGGGGTAACACCTAATCCACAAAATGTGACGGTCTTTCAAACATTAAATTTTCCTAGAGGAGGAACAGGTGTCTGTGCTATCGCAAAAATCACAAATGCAAAAATTGTCACATTAGACGTTGGTGTAAAAGAGGATATTCCACATGATGCTGGTGTTATCATAAAAAAAATTAAATATGGTACGGACAATATGGCAAAAGGTCCTGCTATGTCAAGGGAAGAAGCCATTCAATCTATTGAAGTAGGAATTGAAGTAGCTACGGAAGAAATAAAAAAAGGGGCGAATGTACTCGGGACAGGCGAAATGGGTATTGGTAATACGACGCCAAGTGCTGCAATATTATCGGTTCTTCACGAATGTCATCCAAATGAAGTGACAGGCTTTGGTGCAGGAGTAGGACCAGGGGGGATAGCACATAAAGTAGAAGTCATTCACAATGCTATTGCATTAAATAAACCAAATCGTGATGATGCTATTGATATTCTTGCAAAGGTTGGTGGATTAGAAATAGGCGCTATGGCTGGAGTGATACTTGCCGCAGCTGCACATCGTAAACCAGTTGTTATTGATGGCTTTATTTCTACTATTGCTGCACTTATTGCATACGAACTCGAACCAAACGTAAAAGACTATATCATTCCATCTCATGCCTCTGAAGAACCAGGTGCAAAAATTGCTGCTGAAATGCTCGGAGTTGAACCGATGTTGCAGATGAATATGCGATTGGGTGAGGGCTCTGGTGCAGCTTTAGCCTTTCCAATTTTGGACGCAGCTTGCTCTATGATGAAAAATATGACTACTTTAGAAGAAGCTATGTTGCTGTTGAAAAATTAACTTTAGTCGCTGCTGAGGATGCACGGAGTTTGTGATAAATAAGGAATTTAAAAATTTAAAACAAGCCCAAATCTGATATTTGGGCTTGTTATTATGCAACAGTATAACTATGCTCGACTCAACTTCCGTAACGGTAAACGCCATTTCTTCATGTATGAAAGTATTCTTAGTACTGTGATCACTCCAAATAATACATATAAAAAGATATCCCCTGTAAAAATTTTTAGCCCGATCATAAGCCCGGCTAATGCTGCCCAAACACCATAGATTTCATCACGAAGAACTAACGGTTTACGTCTAGCTAATAAATCGCGAACAATTCCACCACCTGACCCTGTTAAGACAGCAGCTACAATAACGGCACTAATAGGCATGTCGAGCTTCACAGCATAAAGGGCACCTTGAATCGCAAATGCCGATAATCCAATAGCATCAGTGAAATTGCCCCAACGATGCCAATGCTGAATGAGACGATGTGGAAATAAGAAAAAAATTGTAATGGCTGCAATGGCGATTTGAAACATCATATCTTGACCCCACAATGTTGTTACAGGTAAACCTATGAGTAGATTTCGTATAGCCCCACCACCAAAAGCAGTTACGATACCGAGTATATAAACACCGAATAAATCGTATTCTTCCTCCATTGCAATTATTGCCCCGGAAATAGCAAAGGCAATTGTTCCAATGATACTAAAAACCTCCCAAGCCAACCCTTTCACCCCTTAAGTGAATAAATCATTTCATGTAGTTTTAAATTAGATTCCATACTAGGAATCATTAAAGTCTCCTTTTTTGTATCTAAGAGTATTTACAAAGGAAATCATCGACTTATGATTTAGAATTATCAGATATTAAATATCAAGAGTATTGATCAGGAAAAAATAGGTTTATTATTGAGCGGTAAAGGATTTTTTTGTTTCTATTTTGCTATTATATTCCCATTTTAACTGATTGTAGCGTAGGGCTACTCGACTCTCGCCCGCAGGAAAGCGAGTAGCCCGTAGCGGAAATCAGCCTCTTTGAATTAATTCAGATGTATAAAAATGGTTAATCAACATACCTAATTAAATATCTTATTATAGCAGAAAAAATAGATGTAGTTTGTAATTTAGCTTAGCGCCAAAATGCAATTAGAAACACAAGCAAATTTTGCAGGCAAGCTCACAAATTGTTAAGATAAGATTTGAACAAATGTGAAATGGAGAAGAACATAATGACTTTTACAACCAATTTATCAGAAGAAACACTAGCATTAGCTGCTAAAATAGAAGAAAAGGTACGCCCTTTTCATGCAAAGGTAGAAGACATGGCGTTCTTCAATCAACAAAAAGTGCTTGCTGCGTTCCGAAAGCATCAAGTTAGTGATTATCATCTGCACCCGTCTAATGGTTATGGCTATGATGATGAAGGACGTGACAATCTAGAACGTGTTTATGCAGAGGTCTTTGGAGCGGAGGCTGCTATTGTACGTCCGCAAATTATTTCTGGTACACATGCAATCACACTTAGCTTATTCGGAGTGCTTCGTCCTGGTGATGAATTACTTTATATTTCCGGGCAGCCGTATGATACATTGCAATCAATAGTCGATGGTGGCGATAAGGATACTGGCTCGTTAAAAGATTATAAAATCGGTTATAGCCATGTGGATTTAATCGATAATCAAGAGATCGATTGGGAAGGTGTTGCAGCTGCAATTACAGCAAACACAAAAATGATTGCTATCCAACGTTCGAAGGGCTATGCAACACGCCCATCCTTTACCATTTCGCAAATTGCAGAAATGTGTGCAAAGATCCGTGGATTAGCACCGAATGCAGTTATTTTCGTCGATAATTGCTACGGAGAATTTGTTGAGGCACAGGAACCAACAGAGGTTGGGGCTGATTTAATAGCAGGCTCGCTCATTAAAAATCCTGGTGGAGGCTTAGCAAAAATTGGTGGTTATATTGCGGGTCGTGCAGATTTAGTAGAGAAATGTGCTTATCGTATGACATCACCAGGTATTGGTGCTGAAGCAGGAGCAACATTAAATACGCTTGGTGATTTCTATCAAGGATTTTTCCTTGCTCCACATGTTGTATCTCAAGCATTAAAAGGTGCCATTTTCACGGCTGGTATGCTAGGAGAAATAGGCATGAATACATCACCAAGGTATGATGCTAATCGTACGGATTTAATTCAATCGGTTTCTTTCCAAACTGCAGAACAAATGATTGCTTTTTGCCGTGAAATTCAAGCGAACTCACCTATTAATGCGCATTATGCACCAGAGCCAGCGTATATGCCTGGCTATGAAGATGATGTCATCATGGCAGCTGGAACTTTCATTCAAGGTTCAAGCATTGAGCTTACAGCAGACGGTCCTATTCGTCCGCCATTTACAGCATTTATTCAAGGTGGGTTAACATACGAGCACGTAAAATTTGCAATTTGTAGTGCTGTTCAGAAAATCCAAAAATAAATAACGAAAAACTATTCAAAACTTCCATTTTGAATAGTTTTTTTCTTATGGATGAAAAGTTGAAGATGACATTTGTTAAAGTGTATTCCATTTATATTAGTTGATTGGAGTGAAGCGACTCATCGGACGCCCCCAGGAAGCTCTGCTCTGCGCGAAAGCGAAGCGTCAGCAACAAAGTGCCAAGCCGGGACGGAAATCAACCCCACGTTAGGATATTAAGTTTAGTTTTTTACAATTTTTCATCATTTCAAAAAAATATTTTAATGCATGTTAGGAAACCTTACATGAACGGTTGACAGTGTAAATTTTTCGTTATATTATTAGCAGGTATTGGAGGGGACTTAAATGAGTCGTGAAATTAGACGAACTATGCCGTTATTATCTATGAATATCGTAATGCAATTGACAGAGCTTTCGGCACGTCAGATTCGTTATTATGAAGAACACCATTTAATTGAGCCGCACCGAACAGAAGGCAACCGTCGAATGTTTTCATTAAATGACGTCGATACACTGCTGGAAATTAAAGATTATTTGGATCAGGGTATGAACATGGCGAAAATTAAAAAGCTGTTCGCTAAAAAGAATGAACCTGTTTCAACAGATGAACGTGATTTAAGTGACTCAGAATTACGTCACATCATGCGTGAAGAAGTGCGTCAAGCGCAGCGCATGCAAAAATCATCCATCCGACGTGGGGATTTATCTCGATTCTATTAATAAAAAGCAACATCATTCATTTCTTTATTAATAGAGTAGAGTAATGATAAAAAGCTAGACAATTTATAGGAGTGTGGAAAACTGTGGGTAAATACACTAAAGAAGACATTAAACGTCTAATCGAAGAAAAAAACGTAAGCTTTATACGTCTACAATTTACAGATATTCTTGGCACAATCAAAAACGTTGAGATTCCTGTAAGCCAACTAGACAAAGCACTAGAAAACAAAATGATGTTTGATGGCTCATCCATTGAAGGCTTCGTACGTATCGAAGAATCAGATATGTATTTATATCCTGATCTAGATTCTTTCGTAGTGTTCCCTTGGACTTCTGAAAAAGGGAAAGTAGCACGTTTCATCTGTGATGTATACACTGCTAAAGGCGAGCCATTTGCTGGTGACCCACGAAACAACTTAAAACGTATCCTTAAGAAAATGGAAGATATGGGATTCTCAAGCTTCAATTTAGGACCTGAGCCAGAATTCTTCTTATTTAAATTAGATGCAAAAGGTGAACCGACATTAGAAGTGAACGACCACGGTGGTTACTTCGACTTAGCACCAACTGATCTTGGCGAAAACTGCCGTCGTGATATCGTATTAGAGCTAGAAGAAATGGGCTTTGAAATTGAAGCGTCTCACCATGAGGTAGCTCCTGGACAACATGAAATCGACTTCAAATATGCAAACGCAATCACAGCTTGTGACAATATTCAAACGTTCAAATTAGTTGTTAAAACAATTGCACGTAAACACGGTCTACATGCTACATTCATGCCGAAGCCATTATTCGGAGAAGCGGGTTCTGGTATGCACTTTAATGTTTCGTTATTTAAAGGTAAAGAGAATGCATTCTACGATGAATCTACTGAATTAGGCCTTTCTGAAACAGCAATGCAATTCATGGCAGGTGTGCTTGGCCACGTTCAAGGCTTCACAGCTGTGACAAATCCAACAGTTAACTCTTATAAACGTCTTGTACCAGGTTATGAAGCGCCATGTTATGTAGCATGGTCAGCTCAAAACCGTTCACCACTTATCCGTATCCCATCAGCACGTGGTCTTTCAACTCGTGTAGAAGTACGCTCTGTGGACCCATCTGCTAATCCGTATTTAGCGATGGCTGTTATTTTAGAAGCTGGTCTTGAAGGGATCCGTCGAAACTTAACACCACCAGCTGCTATTAATCGAAACATCTACGTGATGTCTGATGAAGAGCGTAAAGCGAATGGTATCGCAAACTTACCACCAGCACTTGATGATGCTTTAGCATTACTTGCTAAAGATGAAGTAGCTCAAGCAGCTTTAGGTGAGCATATTTATGCAAACTTTAAAGAAGCAAAAGAAATCGAGTTCGACATGTATCGTACAACAGTACACCAATGGGAACGCGATCAATATTTAAAAATGTATTAAAATATTAACCGAGTACCTAGTAAAGGTGCTCGGTTTTTCTTATGAAATGAGCGTAAATAGTAAATGATAGAAATAGGCATTTTCATAAGAGAGTGCTATTGAAAAATATGCGATGAGGTATTTTTAACCTCATCGCATATTTATTAATAGCCCATATGATGATGACCCATATGATGATGACCCATATGATGATGGTCCATGTGATGGTGATGATGTCCCATATGGTGGTGGTGATGATGCGGCATATGGCAAGGTTCAGGTGGCATTTCACAAAGTGTATGAGTTTCGCAACATTCATTCACTACAGACTCGGTGCATGGGAAATGATACTGATGATCAATCATATGTTTATTAACTGTTGTTACATGTGCTGGCTGTATATGTGGTACAACTGTATGGATGTAGTTAGTGCGTACAAAATCCTCTGGTGGACAACAATGTGGTGGCTCAAATTGAGTTGGACATGTAATCGGTGGACAACAATGTGGACCTTTTGCATGATGATGGTGATGCATATGTTGCATATGATGCATATGATGCATACGTCTATCCATGGTAAAACCTCCTGTTTTGATAAGTTGTGGTTCATAATTAACATATGAGATGAAAGACAGTATGGTCTATTTGTATGCCTATTAAGGGCTGGTTAAATCTCTTAGGCAATTAAAATAGGTATGATTAATGGAGAGTTTCGCCAAATTTCAACTTCTTTTAGACTTCAGCTACTGTAAAATTGAGCTTTGTTGAAAAGCAATAGTGCTAAGAAGAAATGCAGATATTATTAGCAGAGAAGAAGAATAATATTAAAATTTAGATTGAATAAAAATGCATTTTGTTGTAGAATTAACCGATGTATTGTAGGTTTACGATATTTTTTAAGTTCATAAAAATGAATGATAGTGATTATTCTATAAGACTTAATGCATAAAAATTTTGCATTGCGGATGTTAATTATAAAAAGTAGTGTTTGGGCATTCCTTTATTACTTTTTAAAGGAATGTTTTTTTATTTTATCCTTCATGAACTGCTCGTAAATGCCAGATTGATGAATGAAACACATTATACAGATATACATTTCTTGGTGGTTTCACAGTACCTAACAAGCTTGATGTATAAAACTTCGAAAAAACCTAAAGAAATGAGGCTTTAAATGATGAAAAAATATCCTACTTCTTCATACTTTTTCTTCATAATTCCGTCTATTATTGGTGTCCTATTATTTATGACACCAGTCTTAACGGAAGATGGATGGAAAATTCCAATAGCTATTTTAGCAAATTTATTAGCAGGTTTTGTTGCGCCTATTATTAGTTACTTAACTATAATTATATTTGCGATTTCGGCAATTGGTTCACTCGTTGTCAAGTTTATTCCTCGAAATCATGCAAAAGAGCCTAGTATTTTAGATGCGTTATTTTATGTAAATTGGTTTTGGACAATAATAAGAGTTATCGGTTTAGTATTTGCTTCAATGGTTGTCTTTGATTTTGGTCCATCAGCGATAAATAATGAAAATACGGGTGGATTATTGATGAATCCAGACGGTGGTTTAGTAACATTTTTATTTACGATTTTCTTATTTGCAGGCCTACTATTACCGTTTTTAACAAACTTCGGCTTGCTTGAATTTTTTGGAACGATGATGGTGAAAATCATGCGTCCTCTCTTTAAAAGCCCAGGTCGTTCATCGGTTGATGCACTTACTTCGTGGGTTGGTGATGGAACAATTGGTGTTCTGATGACGAGTAAGCAATATGAAATGGGGAACTATACGAAAAAAGAGTCAGCCATTATTGCAACGAGCTTCTCTGTAGTATCTATCACATTCTGTATCGTAGTATTAGATACAGTGCATTTGTCACGCTATTTTATTCCATATTACTTAACGGTTGTACTTTGCGGTCTTGTATTAGCGATCGTTATGCCGCGAATTTTTCCGCTTGCTAACAAAGAAGATACTTATATCGACGGTACACCAGTAGATTTATCACGTGAAGAGTTACCAGAAGGCTATAATTCTGTGTCTCATGGCTTAGAAAATGCTTTAGCCGTTGCGCACGCCAATCGTGACCCACGCCAATTTTTGAAAGATGGAACTAGAAATGTCTTGGATTTATGGGTTGGTGTAGCACCGATTGTTATGGCATTTGGTACGGTTGCTCTAATGCTTGCTGAATTCACCAATATTTTTGCATTTTTAGGAAAGCCGTTTGAACCTATTTTAACAGTACTTGGTTTACCAGAAGCAGCTGAGGCAGCACAAACGATGGTTGTTGGCTTTGCTGACATGTTCTTACCTTCAATTTTAGGAGCAGGAATTGAGGCTGACTCTACTCGATTTGTGATTGCTGTCGTTTCTGTGACACAACTTATTTATATGTCTGAAGTTGGCGGCCTTATTTTAGGTACAAAAATTCCACTGAAATTTTTAGATCTAGTTGTTATTTTCTTAATACGTACGATTATTTCACTACCAATCGCAGCATTAGTTGCACATATACTCTTTTAGACTAAAAAGGCAATTGTTCGAATTTTACTAACGCGAACAATTGCTTTTTTCTATAGTAAAGTGCGCGCGAAAAAGGAGAATATCTACAAAAAGAATAAATAACAGTGAACAAAATACAACTTGCACATAAATTCATGGAGTTGGGAAAAACTACGTTTAAAGTGATACCGAGGTGACAAAATGGACAAAATTTTTTCTCTCTGCTTAAGTTCCTGTTATTTGTTATTTTCTCAACCAAGTGATGCCTATATCAATGATTCGCTCAGTCCTTATGAAGAAGTTTATCCTGAGATAGGCTATAAAACGGTTGAAGCAGCTGCCTCCGATTTTGAACGGCACTTTCATCAAGGACTAAAGCTACCACTTCGAGTACCTCCTATTAGTTTTACACATCATTTTGGTCGGTTTAATGATCTTGATGGTGACACGAACGATTTTTTTGAAGTTACATTTATTAATCATCAGCTTCCAGAGCATCATTATAAAATCACAGTTCGGCCTATTGAGTTTAAGTTACCTTCTAAAAGGGAAAATATAGTAAAGACATTTAAGTTGAAAAATGGAACGACTTCAATCTATATGGAAATTTCAGGTTTCAATGTACTTACTTTTGAAAGAGAAGATTGGCAATATATGCTATGGGTTGATAAAAGGGTTTCAAATAAGGTGACACCTGAAGTGTTAGTTGACATTGCCAATTCCATTGACTATACAACGCAAGAGGATGAACGGGGTTAATATAAAAAATGCCAAGACCTTTAATGTGGGCTTGGCATCATTTTCTTTTTGAAAGCATTCCGAAAAGCCTCTAGAATTATGCTGCATTGACAGAAGCATTTCGAATCGCCATTGTTATGATAGAGTAGAGTAATGCACTAAAAACTAATAAACCACTTAATAGAGTAATGCTAGATATATTTGATAGTAGGTCAAACAAAGGAGAATACCACTTGAAAATGATTGTAACAATCGGAATTAAGCCGAGTAACCCTATAAAACTGTAACCGCCAATAGTTCCTAATCGATAAAAGACAACATTCAATAAAAGGCCTGAGATTAGGAGGAACAGCAGTAATGCAGTGTCCAATGCCATCATTTGTAAAAAAGAAGGGGAATGGTCAAATAAAAAAATAGGATGGAGAGTGTAAATATCTTTTACATTTAATAGATTAGAAAAGTAAGCAGCTATTTTATGTGTACAAGTAATAATAAAAGCGCCTGTTAAACTCCATAAAATGAAAAATATTCCTATGTTGAACGTATATTGCATTCGACTTAAACCAAGCTTTAGAAAATAAGGTAACGTTATATTTAGTAACTTTGTTGCCATTATACAGTAGAAAAAATAAACAGGGAAAGAAATCGAGAAAGCGAAATAATAATTATCTAGTTTAAAAAAGGCATTTATGAAAAAGGTAAATCCAATAATGAAAAATAAATTGCACCAAAAAATTATATTTCTTTTTTTATAGCTTTGAAAAAGTACATAAAAACTACCTTTTACAGTGTTCATTTAGTTGACCTCGCTTTCTGCTGTTTACTCAAATACACTAACAGATCTTGTAGTGAAACACGTTCAGTGCTAATTTTTTCCCCATCGATGCATCGACCATTGGAGTAGATAATGGCTGTTTTTTCATTCATAAATGTATGTTTGTAAATAACCTCTAGACCATTAATTGCTTGCTCAACATCAGAAGAACTACCTTTTACTGCAACAATATGCTCATGCCATTCCTCCGCTGTTTTCTGAAGCAGTAATTGTCCTTCGTGTAAAATAAGTATTTCTTCAAATAGCTCACTTGCCTCATCAATTAAATGTGTAGATAAAATAAAAAGTCTTGGATTTTCAGTTTGTTGTTCAATCAATAAATCATAAAAAGTATTTCGGCCAGCTACATCAAGTCCGATATAAGGTTCATCAAAGATTGTAATCCCTGCGTTACTCGCAAAACCTGTAATAATGCCTAACGCAGACACCATTCCTTTTGATAAACTGCGAACCTTATCTTTTGGATTTAGAGCAAAAACTTCTAGTAGCTCCATTGCTAGATTCCCATCCCATTTTGGATAAAAGTAGCTATTCGCCTTTAACGTTTGTGCAATAGTCATTTCCTCTTGGAAATTTCCACTCTCTGCAACAAAACAAATATCACGTAGAGTTAAAGGTACATTGAAAACATTTTCTCCGTTGACAGAGATGTTCCCATTAGTTGAAGCAATAAGCCCTGATAATAAATTTAAGAATGTTGTTTTACCAGCGCCGTTATGGCCCAAAAATCCAATAATTTTAGGTCCTTCAATTGTAAAAGAGATATTTTTTAAAGCTTCCTTATGTTTATATGATTTACTAACATTTTTCACTTCAATTTTCATAGGTTAACTCCTTTGAAACATATTTTGTAATTCTTCATCCGAAATACCTAATCTTATTGCTTCTTTTTTCAATGGCTCAATATGTTGCTTGAAAAAATTTTCCTTACGCTCCGCAATTAATATCTCACGAGCGTCAGTACTAACAAACATGCCGACGCCGCGTTTTTTATAAATTACGCCTTTGTCCACTAATTCATTCACGCCCTTTCCGGCTGTTGCAGGATTAATTTGATATTCCTTTGCAAATTCATTTGTGGATGGAATGCGATCTTCGGCTTGTAGGTGTCCATCTAAAATTCCATCTTCTATTCGTTCGCGAATTTGTTGGAAAATGGGCTTTTCATTGTTTAAAGAGTGAATCACAATCCACCTCCTTGTGTTGATTGGTTAATTACTTGTGTAACTAACTATATGACGTTAGGATATTTTTGTCAATCCCATATTATGAAAAAATTAGTTGACTGAATGCATTCTTTAAGTTAATATAACTAGCGAATAAGAAAGAGGTTCATAGCGCATACCCTCTATAAAAAACTATGGATGACGTCATCTACGCCATATCCCAAAAATGCGGATATGGCGATTTTTTTTATTAGGATTCACGCATAATGAACTTCTCACAACTTGAGGAGGCATTTTAATGGCAGGAAGAAATGAAGAACAAGGCTTACAGGATTTAACACTCCTTGGCAACCAAAATACAAAGTATTTATTTGAATACTCACCGGAAATACTTGAAGCGGTCGATAATTTGCATACGAAAAACGATTTTTTTGTGAAATTTAATTGTCCGGAATTCACGAGTCTATGTCCGATGACAGGGCAACCTGACTTTGCGACAATGTATATATCTTTTATTCCAGATGAAAAGCTAGTCGAGAGTAAATCATTAAAGCTCTATTTATTTAGCTTCCGTAACCATGGGGACTTTCATGAAGATTGTGTTAACATCATCATGAATGATTTAATTAAACTGATCGAGCCTCGTTATATTGAAGTGTGGGGCAAGTTTACGCCGCGTGGTGGCTTGTCCATTGATCCTTGGTGTAACTATGGTCGCCCGGGTACAAAATATGAAAAAATGGCGGAGCATCGTTTGATGAATCACGATATGTATCCGGAAAAGGTAGATAATCGCTGATGCTTTACTATTTAAATGGATTGTTTGTAGGCTTTTTAATTTTAGCTAATGTTTTAGCTGTTAAAGTGTTTAGTATAGGCGAATGGATGATGCTTCCGGCCGCGGCGATTTTAATCATTTTCACGTATCCGCTTATTGATGTAATTTGCGAGGTATATGGTAAGGAAGCGGGTAGTCGCACGGTCAGAACAGGGCTTATTGCACAAGTGTTTGCAGCATGCTTCATCGCTATTGCCATTGAACTACCTCCTGCACAGGCCTTTGTTCATCAGCAGGAGTTTGAGACAATTCTCGGCGGCAGTATGCGTGTCATTATTGCAAGTCTTGTAGCCTATTCGGTCAGCGTTAATTTGGATGTAGTCATATTTAGTAAATTTAAAGAAAAGCATGGTAGCGGAAAGCTTTGGCTTCGAAACAATGCGTCTACGATGCTAAGCCAACTCATCGATACGGCATTATTTATATCGATAGCCTTTTATGGAATAATGCCAATTAAGGTGTTACTGACATTATTTATTACACAGTATATATTTAAATTTTTGGCGTCCATTGCTGCAACACCACTTGTTTATGGGTTAGTTTTCGTTGCGCGAAAATTTGATAAACGTAAAGGCTTAGAGCCATCTCATTACTGAGATGGCTCTAAGTGATGAAAAACAAAAATGGGGATATTAGAAATGTTGTGGGCTACTTCACTTTGCTTTAGCAATAAACAATGCCACTGATACTCCACGTTATTGTATTATAAGAATACTTTGAATATTTATCGGAACAAAATCTTATTTTATCGGAATATTTTCTCGTTTTATCGGAACAATTTCAGTTTTTAGATTCCTTGGGGATTAGTCACAGATGAGACCCTGGAGCGAAGCGGCTCATCTGATGCCCCCTGAAGTTTATTTCATTAACATAATAGATTTTCAACATCAAAAAGCCATCTCAGTACTGAGATGGCTTTTTGATAAGGTAAAAACGAAATGATTTTTATAATAGAAATAGTGTAAGAACTTGAAGAAAGGTTGAAAGTATTTGTGCTGTATATGGGACTATATATTCTTGAACAAGTCAATGAATCAAAAATATCCCGAATGAATATTGACTTACTAAATTAATGATTTTGGCTTCAGAAAGTTATTGAAATAATAAGCGGCATCATGTCTAAATCGTCTAGATGTGATTTTGGTGTCTCCTAAATAAAACTGAATGTTAATTTTATTGTAGAGAACGAAAATCTTGTTCGTTTACTATTTATCGGCTGGCTTCCTTACTTTGTAATGCATATTTAATCGTTGAATATTGTCAATGGGTTGTCGCAAATAGTATTAATCGCGCTCAAAACATTCTACTCATACACCATTTCAATCCCCCATATTCATACATGTTTGAAGGTATCCATCAACAAGATGCACCCTAACTTTTTTATGAGTAAAGCCTTCGTAGTAAAATAAAATTGATATATAGGTTTGGTTATTTTATTAATAACTTGATGGGAGAGATGCGCATAATTCTTCTACGGGAGTTAATGGAACTCTCTTAAAAAAATCCCTCTTATTCCACGTTTATAGCTCCATTTTTGCATATGTGCCACGTTACGGCGATGCATATACTATGGATGAGAAGGGGGGAGGTGAGCGGTTATGAGAATTAACTGGATGATCCGTTTTCAGCATAAACCATTTTTACTTGCGCTATTTTCGTTGATTTTATTACTCGCACAACAAGTAGCAGCTATTTTTGGCTACGATTTAACGAGTGCAATGAGTGATCAGGCAATGACCATCTTAAATATCGTATTATCAATTTTCGTTTTATTAGGAGTTGTTGTAGATCCAACAACGCGGGGAACCAGTGATAGTCAACGTGCTTTAATGTATCGAAGACCTAGATAAACAAGGGAGTAAAAATAAATCAAAAGTGTAATTTTACATTTTGGATAATTGTGTTACAATGATAAAAAATTGATAAAGTAGGGAGGATGATTGAATGTCGCTTGAAATGGAGCAGAGGATTGCCAAGCTCGAGCAGGAAATGAAGGATTTACGGCATGAATTAGATGGCTTAAAGCGTCAGCAACCTGTTGAAAAAACAAGTGCCATGAGTGCCAAGAAATCCATGGTTGATCAATTTGCACCAAAACCAGCGCAAAACCTTAAGCCAAATTCAAACTTGGAACCAAAGCCAAAAATAATGACAAATCCAGAAAAAAAGGTGCAGCCACAGCGAACATTGGAAGAGCATATTATGTGGGCACTGCCAAAATTATTTATGGTCATTTTAGTGATGGGGGTGCTTTGGGGTCTTAAGCTCGTGAGTGATTATGGCTATTTATCAGACATGGTTAAAATTATCCTCGCCTACGCATTATCGCTTGCCCTAGCAGCGATAGCTTATGTGTTGGAGCGTAAAAAAATAGGATCATCAGCCATAACAATTTCTTTATACGGTGGGGCGTTTATTGTTGGAATATTAACAACAGCCGCAAGTGCGATATTGTATGAAATCCTAGGTTTAACGATGGCACTTGTTATTGCCGTTGTTTATATCGGCTACGGTATTGTTATTAGCTATGTAAAGAAAAACGAAGTACTAACAATATTTGTAGCGTTTACTTCATTATTACTACCATATTTACTGGAATATATGGAATTTAGTCCTGTTATTATCTTAATCTATGTGGTTGTACTATTTATGATGCTACAATTTGTCATTCATCAACACAAGCAGAAATTGGCACTTTATATAGCAACCTTTTTCTCGGTGCTAGCTGTCAGTATTATAGCGTTTATGAACCACGACAATCGAGTTGTTTTTGCCATAGGTTTCCTTGTTGTTCTAACTATTTTTTACACGAGTTGGTGCCGTTTATATAATGCAGAGTCTAAATTGAAATATATTCATGTCGGACTCCAATTCAGTCTAGGAGCCTTTAGTTTATTGCTCTTGAACTTTATTATTAGACCAATTGAATATAGCGAAGCACTTTTACTCATAGTAGTCAGCTTGTTTGCGGCTTTAGCGGGTTATGGCTATAAGCAAAAATGGCAGGAGGCATTTGATAGTGCCGTAACACTCGCATTTATTACACTATGTAATACGCTACTAGTTATGAATTTACCAGGGGGAGTAGATCAATTGCTCATCCCGTTCATCACCTTTGCAGGCGTTATGATGAGTTTACGATTAAGAGCAAGTATGATGAAGGTTGTCGGCTCATTTTCATTTACAATTACACTCGCTTTAAGCTTTATTATTCATGAGCCGACACCATTCTTCAGCATAGATCACGTTAGCTTGATCATGCCGGGAATATATCTCCTGATTATTTATGTATATGCGAGACGTCCAAAAGAGACACTGACATCCTTTGAAAAGTTTATGAAGGAAATGTTTATGGTTGATATTGTAGCAGTTATTACGGCTGGTTATTTCTTATCCTATATCGGAAAGCTGGATGGAATTTACTTTGCAGGTGCTGGTAATATCCCACATCTAACGTATATGATCCTCGCTTTACTTTTCACGGGATCACTTTTAGTACCAACAAAATACAAAGGGCGTGCATTAACGCCAGTCCTTGGTGGATTTTTCGTTCTCTTCACCGTAATGCTTGAAATTATTCCGTACAATATGCAAGGTGTCGAGTGGCTAAATATAGTAACAAGAATCGTGTATATTGCTGTAATCGTAGCAATTATGATTGATTTATTGATGAAGGGGCGCATTTATCAAATCTATCAAGAGCAAATAGAGAAACTTTTGGACCTGATTGTAAGTGCTGGCGTTGTGCTGACGATGATATCCATTTGGGGCCTCATATACCAACTTTCCTATAATATGTTGCTTGATTGGAAACTAAGCATTGCTTTTTCAACGATTACATTATTCCTGACAGCCAGTATTTCACTATGGCTTAGCACGGTGCGTAACTTACGAACATTACGCCTAACAGGTTTTGTTATCTTAGTGATAGCGTTTATTAAGCTTATATTCTTTGATTTATCAGCTCTAGACTTATTAATACGAGCTGTCCTGTTTATTTCGATAGGTGGGATTGGGATGTTGTTGTCGGGTAGGTTGTTACGGAGATAAATAATATAAATCTAAAGTATAGTATTTCAATAAAACAACATTAAAGCCGTTTACCTTTATTTTTGGTAAACGGCTTTTTATATTTTATGGTAACTTAAACGTAGTTCGCTTTACATCTTTTAGGGATGGGAAAATTTAAAAATAAATACAAATTCAAGGGGAGAAGCGGTATTGTAAATGCTGTTTACATATGAAATAGTATAATTAGCACAGAAAAGAATCGATGAATGGGGAATTATAGTTGCTATAAGTACTATTGTTTTAGTTTTTAAGACTAATATATTTTTTAACTTACTTACTAAAAAGTATGATCAGCATAAGGAGGGAGAAAATGCAACGTAAAAACAGAAAATTATTTAACAGTCAAGGGGGGTTCTCTTTAATTGAGGTTGTTGCTTCTTTAGTAATCATAACTATCATCTTATTATCCTTTTTCGGCTTACTCATTCAATCGAATAAAACAGGGAAAAGCTCTGAACAAATTATTGATGCTACCTATTTAGCGCAAAAGGAAATGGAGAAAATGTATAACTACTTTAAATCCACCACAATCGAAACTTGGGAATCTAATTTTCCGTACCTAGCTGAAAAGGATGAAGTGAATTCAATCGGTAATATCACTCAGTATAAAGTGACACCCTCTAATGCTAAAAATAAGGAAATCATAATAGTGAATGCTGAAAATATGTCGCATGATAATACCATTAGGATTACTATTGAAGTTTATGATTCAAGAGAGGAGATATTAAAAGCGAAAGTGCAAAATATCTTTAGTTTATAAGAAAAGAGGTGATTCGTATGTCTAAATTTCATAATGAGAGAGGCGTAACCTTACTAGAAGTTTTGGCTGTTACTGTAATAGCTACGCTCGTATCTCTTGTTGTTATGTCTATCTTAATGAACAGTAAGACTACAAGTGATAAACAAATGGAATCGACTATTCAATTATCTGACACAACCTATATTTTGAAAGTCGTTACTAAAGATACACGTAAATCTACGGAAATTCATAAAAAAGCTCTAGATGAGTATACAGAATATACATTAATAAGTAATCAAAATAATCAAAAATATACTTATGTCTATCACGAAAAGGATCGGACGATTACGAGAAATGATGAAATGATTGCAGCAAATGTGCTTGGTTTTAACATTGAAGATAAACGGAGTCATGTAATTATTGGTATTACAACGCCAAATAGTAAGCCTTTTTCATCAACTATATATTTTAGGGGAGGCAGCTAGATGTTTAAGAATTTAAAACAAGAAAATGGCTATTCGTTACTTTTAGTAATTTTGACAATCGCTTTTATCTCAGTTCTTGGAATTACGCTTTTAACACTTACTGCTAATTCATTAAAGACGTCTGCTAATGAGCGAGATGACCAATCTGTATTTTACATTGCAGAAGGTGGGTTAAACAGTACGAAAAGTAAAGTAGAACAATTAGTTAAAATTACATACGATGAAAACAGAAAAAAATTCAATAAGCTACCTCTTTATAAAAGAAAACCGGAAAGATTTAAGTTAGATTTTATAGATGCATTTGAAAGTAGCTTAGAAAAAATCTTTGAAAAGAATCAATCAGCATATAATGATACAGTGACTTTTGATGAACAATTTAATGAAAACCCTATTGCAAATGTAAAAGTTATACAAGAAAACACAGAGCCGTTGCAATATAAAATAACGTCCGTTGGTACTATTGGAAAGAAAACGAGAACCGTAGCACAGACAATTACAATCGATTTAGGAAGCGGAACGGGTTCTGGTTTTTCGAATTCCGCTGCTATCCACGCTATAAAAGACATCGAACTTGGAGGCGGTAAACTTAATGGGGATGTTGTTTCTGACAGTGGAAAAATTAGTATTACACAAGATAGTACTAAAATTACTGGTAAGATTGGAACAACTCCAGATAAGTTTTCAAAGCTGGACTGGATGAATGTTACGAATGAGATTATAGGGAATATTGCATTTCCAAAGGATGTATTACCACCTTTCCCGGATAATGAATTTACTAGTTTAAGCACAAAACCATATACAAATTCAGTACAAGTTATCATCGATGGAAAGCAAACTCAACTCTCGCTAGAAAATCATTCAATTAAGATTGATGGTGGAGGAAATGGACACATAAATGGGTATCAAAAATTTAGTGGTACTCTCCCGCTTACTCAAGATATGTACTTGAAAACGCTTACGGTTTCTTCGGACAGGAAGTTAACTATAGATGTAGGTAATTCAGACAAAAATTTATATATAGATAACTTTGACTTCTTTCAAGGGCATTTAAATATTACGGGAAGTGGTAGATTAACTTTGTATATTAAGAATGCTTTTAATTTAAAGGGAAGTTCGAGTATGAATAATACAGGAGACATAGGGCGGTTAAGTGTATATTATACAGGTACTTCGTTAATGGATTTTACTGGTGATACAAAAACAAAAGGCTCCATATATGCTAAGTCGGCCGATATAAACATAAATGGTTCTGGTAGCGTGCAAGGGAATCTGTATGCAGGTGGATCAAATATCACTGTAGAAGGAGGAGCGTATAATCACGGCTTATATATTTATGCACCCGACGCAAAAGTCACAATGAAAGGATCAGGAGAAGTTATAGGAGGAATAATGGCTTATACAGTAAATACCAGTGGAGGTTCAACTGTTACTTACAAACAAAAAATGATTGAAGATACAATATCAAATGGTGGTTTAGTATTTGAAGAAAATGATAATTTAACAATTTCTAATAGTATGCTTGAAGTAGAATAAATATCACGGAGCATGAAGAGGCGTTTAGAATCCGATATTCTGACTTGTATACAAGAGTATACGTGATTGGGGAACTAAGTATTTGTCTTCTTAGTAATGACATTATTTTCACAACAAACAGGTAGCTTTAGAGAAGCTTATAGAGCAATACTGTCTATGACGATTGATGGAATGGGGTTCCTACTGATGAGGCGGTATTGAGAAAGTAATAGAAAAGGGTTATTTAGAATGTCTGGAATGAAATCAGATTTTCTAAATAACCCTTATTTTAATATTGGTTAAAACTTTTATAAGTATAGTTTTGGCTATTACCACGGACTGCAGTTAGAATTGTTCGTTTGCAGAACTGCCGCCAAGTTTATATGCGAGCCAACTCTATACATAATTATGTTTTGTTTTGAATAGAAAAAGCCTTTAGTACGATCTCTTGTTGAGAATAGAAAGAGGGTACTATTTGAATTTTCAAATGCAACCTTTCCTATTGATTTATCTTTGATACCCTAACTTAATAGTCTTTTCTATCTAGAACGGTTGATTCGATAAGTATACATCGAAAGTTGTGTAGGGGTATATACCCTAATTTTATAGTCTATAAAACTCATTGACAACATTTTAATAGTGATTACAATATCATACTTATAAAATATAAGTTCACTAAATTTTAACTATTTTAGGGACGTAAGACTCATTTTAAAATGTAATTTGTGTTGTATTGTGAATGCATGGATAAAAAGTAATTGTAATATGTGAGTAAATAGACATTTGTTTTTTGACTATATTTGTAAAGGTGATGGGGCTATGAAATTATACTTGAAGTTAGGCGCAATGGTAGCTGTTCTAATCATCTTATTAACAGTTTGGGTACCTAATATAATCGTAGATCGAGCACTGGCTAGAGGTGATGAATCTACAATCGGTGGGATAGCAGTTAAGGATTTAGAGGATGGTGATATTGAAAATGCTTTACAAGAGGCCATTCATACTTGGCAAGACACTCCTGTTAGCGTAGAAGGGGCCAATATTACGATTTCACTGGATCCAAAATTGTTTGTATTTGATGTAGAGAGTTCTATGGCTGAATATCATAGTTTAACAGACAAGTCTTGGTTTGCTTTTTGGGAGCAAGGACAAGCGGTACATATACCCTTACATGTGGAAGTAGATCATCAGGTGAAGAAGCAGCTTGAGGCTACTGGTGTATGGGAGGTTGAAGCGACCTTGAATGCGATTATCACTCAAGTTTCCTCTTTAAAAAGTCATAAAATCACTGCAACAGTTGCAGATACTCATTTAATAGAAGCGGAGCGTTTGGCTCTATCGATTGAGAAAATACCTACAAATGCAATAGGTGTTGATAAACTAACGAATATGCTAAATGATTCTATTATTTTACCGGAAGTGCCGTTTTCTTATTTAACAACGATAGAAGAAAAATATGACGAAGCAAATAGTGAAGCCATTAATTTCGTAGCCTCCATGCTTTATCATGCTGCTCTTCAAACCGATTATGAGATTTCAGAGAGAAATTCCCAAGAAGAGAAGCCAAATTATTTACAGCAAGGTTTGGATGCGAGGGTAAATCGTGCGTTAGATAAAGATTTTCAATTTATAAACCGTTCTGATCAATCGAATATGTTAAAACTCACAGTAGAAGGTGATTCTTTAAAAGTGGAATTACTAGCTCAAAAAAAAGAAAAAGAAATCTCTGTTCGAGTTAGTAAAGATAAGATCATACAACCACGGGTCATAATTCGCTATTCTAAAGACTTACCAGTAGGCAGCGAAGAGGTTCTCCAAGAAGGTCAAGAAGGCGTAAGGGTCGAAGTTTATCGCTCGGTTTTAGAAAATGGTAACACTACGGAGGAACTAGTCAGCCGTGACTATTATCCACCAGTTAATAAAATCATTGTGAAATCTTCAAGACAGCCTGATGTTCCAGAAAATGATAGTGAAAAAATAGAAACTTCCGACTCGAATGATCCTGATTTAAACATGGATTTAGACGGAGATGGATTACCAGATACACAATCTGAAAATGAAAAATCCGGCAATAATGCTGCAGAAACCAATAAAGATACATCTGCAAATACTTCAAAAGACCCAAATGATCCTGAGATTGTATATGGCTACTATGATAAAGGTGGGAATTTTATACAAACAAGCCCATAAAGAGAGGAGCAACCGTGAATGGTCGTAAAAACTGGGCGAAAGCGCTTAGGTGATTTACTTGTTGAATCTGGAGTAATAACAAATGTGCAATTAGAATTTGCGCTTACTAACAAAACAAAAGATGAGAAATTAGGCGATTTTCTCATAAAAGAAAATATTTTAACCGAGCAACAGTTAATCGAAGTACTAGAGTTTCAGCTAGGAATCCCGCACATCCATTTGAATCAATATTCAATAAGTCCGGACTTACTTCAACTTGTTCCAGCTGAACTCGCTAAACGAACAAATATTATTCCAATTCGTCGTGAAAAAAATAAACTTTTCATCGCGATGGCTGACCCGATGGATTATTTTGCGATTGAGGAAGTACGTATGGCGACAGGCTGCCAAATCGAAACAAGTATTGCAGCTAAGGATGACTTATACCGTACCCTAACGAAATACTATGATTTACAAGAGTCTATGGAAGCTGCATTGCTCGACATTGGCGCGACAGTTGCTGAAACACAAGAGGAAATTGAACGAGAGGATTCTCCGATTGTCCGATTAGTTAATCAGATCATTGCGAACGGAGTTGCCCAACGAGCGAGCGATATCCACTTTGACCCACAGGAGACGGATTTAAGGGTTCGCTATCGAGTGGATGGTGTATTGAGAACCGAGCGCTCGTTACCGAAACATATGCAAAATATAATATTAGCGCGTATCAAAATTATGGGGAATTTGAATATCACGGAAAATCGAATTCCTCAAGATGGACGTATTAAAACGAATGTTAATTTCAAGCCAGTAGATATTCGACTTTCGACTCTTCCAACTGTTTATGGAGAAAAAGTCGTCATGCGTATTTTGGACTTAAGCAGTGTAGCCAATTCAATTGAGAAGCTTGGCTTTACAGAGCAAAACGAAGCCCTTTTCCGAAACATGATTGACAATCCTAATGGTATTTTGCTAATAACGGGCCCTACAGGATCTGGGAAATCATCTACATTATATGCGGCCTTAAGCGACTTGAATGAAGAAGATGTAAACATCATTACAGTAGAAGATCCAGTGGAATATCAGCTCGATGGTATAAACCAAATTCAAGTGAAAGAAGAAGTAGGTTTAACATTTGCGGCTGGATTGCGTTCCATTTTGCGTCAAGACCCAGATATAGTAATGATAGGTGAAATAAGGGATTTTGAAACAGCACAAATAGCAGTACGTGCCTCGTTAACAGGGCATTTAGTTTTAAGTACGTTACATACAAATAGTGCAGTTGAGTCAATTTCTCGACTTCAGGATATGGGGATAGAACCATTTTTATTATCCTCTTCACTAGTAGGAATTATGGCGCAGCGCTTAGTACGACGTATTTGTCGAGACTGCGGAGAAGACTATACTTTTACGAAGCACGAATTAGAAATAATGCATAAGAACGGCATTGATGGTGTTACACATGGAAGACGTGGAAGAGGCTGTCCGTCGTGTAATCAAACAGGGTATCGTGGACGGATGGCTATTCATGAAATTTTACCAATCGATCGCAATATTAAAGAAATGATTTTAAGTCGAAGTAGCGATAGTGCGATGCGAGATTATATGAAACAAGAAGGCTATTACACATTACTGGTAGATGGGTTGTTAAAAGTAGTAGAAGGACAAACAACCACTTCAGAAGTATTGCGTGTAGCAAATGCAGATTAGGATGTGAATCGTTCATGACAACATGTAGAAATATTAATGAGCTATTAACACGCGCATTTGAAGAAAAAGCGTCTGACCTTCATTTAACAAAGGGGATCCCACCCGTCTATCGTATCCATGGACAACTAGAACATTATGGGAGTGAACTCCTAACTTCTGAAGAATTACAGACAATGGTGAAAACCATTTTACCTGAGCATAAATTACAAGAGTTTCAAGATAAAGGGGAAACTGATTTTAACTATTCATTGCCTGGGAAATGTCGCTTTCGTGTAAATGCTTATCATCAACGACATGAAGTGACAATAGCTGCCCGTTTGATTGAAGCAAAAATTCCTTCCATTGAATCGTTAAATATGCCACAGATACTGTATCAATTAGCAGAAAAACCACAGGGTCTTATTTTAGTAACAGGTCCAACAGGTTCTGGTAAATCTACAACGCTTGCTGCAATGATTGATCATATTAATGAAACAAAATCAAAGCATATTATAACGCTTGAGGACCCAATTGAATATTTACATACACATAAAAAATCCATTATCAATCAACGTGAAGTAGGGGTTGATACTCAGAGCTTTGCCAATGGTTTGCGTGCTGCTCTTCGTCAAGACCCTGACCTTATTTTAGTAGGCGAGATGCGTGACTACGAAACG
The DNA here is from genome assembly GCF_042267565.1 of Lysinibacillus sp. NPDC056232. NCBI lineage: Bacteria > Bacillati > Bacillota > Bacilli > Caryophanales > Bacillaceae > Lysinibacillus > Lysinibacillus sp. NPDC056232. The sequence continues at coordinate 229,533 of NZ_JBHJTF010000001.1, forward strand.
ATTTCAACAGCTATCACAGCTGCAGAAACGGGCCATTTAGTGATGGCGACATTACATACAAGTAGTGCTCCGACTACGATTGATCGTATTATAGATGTTTTTCCACCACATCAGCAGGGACAGATTCGTGTGCAACTAGCCAATGTTTTAGTGGGCATTATTTCACAGCGTTTATTTGTACGTAAGGATGCCAAGGGGCGAATTGCTGCTACTGAAATATTAGTACAAGCACCATCTATTTCAAATTTAATTCGAAATGAAAAGGTTCATCAAATTCCTACTGTTATGCAGACGAGTAAAGCTTTAGGTATGCATACTTTGGAATCTTCTATGCAGCAGCTAATCGCCATGGGGGAAATTTCTTTGGAAGACGCAAGACCATATATGAATGCGGGGGATTATAATTGACCGTTTTTCGATATAGTGGACGCACAAAAACAGGTGCACACAAAAAAGGAAATATTGACGCGACCAACAAAATAGTGGCACTTGAAAAATTACGAGCGCAAGGCATTAATGCCCGTGAGTTGGAAGAGTCTAAAAGCATTTTACACAAAGACTTAAATATTGGCAGTAAAGTAAAGCATCAGGATTTCGTTATTTACTGTCGTCAATATGCAACACTAATCCGTGCTGGCGTTTCAATTGTAGAGGCAACACATATTTTAAGTACACAAACGAAAAGTAAAGCATTAAAAAAAGCATTAGAGCAAGTAGAAGAAGATATACGTGGGGGTACAACGTTTTCAGATGCAGCAGTCAAGCATCCAAAGGTTTTTCCAGTAATGTTTATAAATATGATGCGCTCTGGTGAGGCAACAGGGAATATCGATGAGACGCTAGAGCGTTTAGCAGGGACACTTGAAAAACAATTCAAAATTAAGAAGAAAGTACAATCAGCATTAACATATCCAGCTATTTTATCTGTGCTAACAATCGCTGTAGGGATGTTCCTAATGATATTTATCGTTCCAACGTTTATGGCTACTTTTGAAGAAATGGACATGGAAATGCCAATATTAACGGTTATTGTTGTAAATATTTCGGATTGGCTAATAGCATACTGGTATTTTGCAATTGGGATTCTCATATTGTCGATTCTTCTATTTCGATTTTTCTATAAAAATAATAAGCAATTTCATTACAATGTGAATTATGCATTATTGCGAATACCTGTATTTGGTATTTTAATGCAAAAAAATGTAATCGCCCGTATGACCAGAACCTTATCATCTCTGTTCAGTAGTTCAGTGCCAATTCTACATGCACTGACAATTGTCGAGAAAGTTGTAGGGAATCCAGTTGTAGGGAAGGTTGTACTGGAGGCAAGAGATAACCTAGAAAAAGGCGGTACATTATCTGAGCCACTAGAAAAAAGTTGGCTATTCCCGCCTTTAGTAACCCAAATGACATCTATCGGGGAAAAAACAGGTTCTCTTGATTATATGCTCGAAAAGATAGCGGATTTTTATGAGGAAGAAGTAGATCGCTCCGTTGATACATTAAAATCGCTCGTAGAACCATTAATGATACTAGTTTTAGCAGCAGTTGTCGGTGTGATTGTCGCAGCAATTTTCCTACCAATGTTCGCATTATATGAAAATATGTAAGCGTACTAACTTTAAAGGGGGTGGTATAGAAAAGACGGTAGTAGTAGTTGTTGTTGTAGGTGTACATATTTTCGGACTAATCATAACAATTATTTTTTAAGGAGGAACATCGATGTTCAAAAAATTCATGAACAAAAAACTATTAAAAAATCAAAAAGGTTTAACGTTAATCGAGCTATTAGCTGTAATCGTAATTCTAGCGATTGTTGCGGCGATAGCTATTCCGGCGATTGGAAACATAATTGAAAATAGCCGTGTAAAAGGTGCTAAATCAGATGCAGCAAATTTAATAAGTGCGGCAAATATTTATTATACAGATAATACTAATCCTACAGCAACATTCACAAATTCAACACCTAAATTATCTGATTATATAAAAGATATAGGTACCGTCGATACATTCACGGTTACTCGTGAAGGGAAAATTACAGTAACTAAAGGTACTGCAGGCGGAAAAGAATATAAAATTGATGCAGCAACATTAAAAGAATTAGAAGTTGATAAACCTGCTACTGATGATGGTAAGTTTTCATGGATTTCGAAATAAACCCTCGCAACTCACTCAGAGGCGTAGTTTAATCTACGCTTCTGGTTGGGAAATGGATGGTTAATTCATTAAAACCTTAAGTATAAAAGGAGGCATCTTTTCACATGTTTACAAAAAAGAAAAAATCGCATGTGTCGATTGAAATAAAAGATTATATATTGCGTGCGATTGTGGCAAAAGGTGCTGATCCGTCGCAATGGAAAGGCTATGAAATGCCATTAGCACAGGGAATTGTTGAAGGATCTGTTATTCATGATGAAATGGAATTATTTGATGTAATGAAAAATAATGTGGCAAAATGGGCAGGCAAAAAGCAAAATGCGCGTATTTTTGTACCGGATACTTCCGTTTTGTTGAAGAGCTTTGAGCATCCTGATGATATAGAGTGGAATGAATTAAAAGGGTATGTGGAGATGGAGCTTGGTCAGTCCATTCATCTTCCATTCCAAGATCCTCTTATTGATGTATATGACCCAAAACCTAGCGATGGGCAGGCCCTGCTATTTGCAGCACCTTCAGAAGAAGTGACGAAAATGATTGGACTTTTACTCGATGCTACATTAGATCCGCAAGTAGCAGATATCCGTGCATTGTGTAATATTCGTCTGTTAGAGTATTTGCAGTTAATAAAGGATAATCGAACTTATTTAATAGCGGATTGGTCCATCAATGAATTGTCGATTAGTATTTTTTCATATGGTCAGCTTGAATTTTTACGGTATCAATCATTTGATACAGATTTATCGGAATGGAAGTTTGAAGAGATTGAGGAGTTTAGTTTTTCTTATCGTTTAGATGCAGAAGATGATTATCGTATCATACTTACCGATCAAATGCTTGAAATCGATCGTATCATGAATTTTTTTAAGTTTTCCTTACATAAAGGTGAGAAAAGTGTCGATGAGATTATCATTTTAGGAGATAATCCATTACTACCTACGATTAAAGATTTGTTAGAAAATAATTTTCCGACACCGATTATTATGTTAAATGATTCAGTCATTCAGAAATCATTCCCTCAATTTTCAGAGGAATTTGCAAGCTTAATTGGACTTGCATTAAAGGAGGTTAACTAATGGTACCAGAAATTAACCTCTTGCCGAATTTGGAAAAGAAGCATTCAACCCCTACTTCAATATATATAGTATTTATTATTCTTATTGGTATGATAGTAGGATATATGGTTTTCTTGTTTTTCCAAGCAAAAAGTGATCTTACAAAATTAAGTGCGCAGGAAGTGGAGCTTTCATCCCAACACGAACAACTTCAAACTGAGTTAGATGTAAAGCGAAATGTGAACAAAGGCTCATTGGAACAATCTGTACAATTTGTGGAAAAAGTCTCGTATCCAGTGACCCCCTTAATGGATGAAACCCAAGTATTGTTACCGGAGCAAACGTATTTAAGGGATTATGTATTTGGTGAAAAAAATGTTGAAGTTACGGCTGATTTTGAAACAATGTCAACCATATCATCTTATTTAGAAAAGCTAACGGCAAGTCCCTATTTCAATGATATACAGGTTGATACTATTGCTAATTTTGATGTATCTATTGGAAATCAAGAGGAAGAAAGTGTGAAGAACAAGTTTAAGGAAGTGCCACGTTATTCGGCAACGATTACATTAGGAATTGATTTTAAATTTCTCGCTGGAGGTACAGAATCATGACTAGTAGTAAAAATTCAACGATTCTTATCTTAACAGCTTTCATTGCAGCCATTTTATTTGCGCTATATTACTATATAGTAACACCTAAATTAGAAGAAGTGGATGCGAAGGAAAGTTCAATTAACTCCCTTCAACAAGAAATGTCTACTATTCAGAAGCAGATTGCTTTAATTGAAGACAATGGCAAATCAGCTAGTACAAGTAATTTAACATTGCGTAAAAAAGTACCTCAAACTCGAGCTATTGAAGAGGTAATTCGAAATATTGAAGAGATTGAAGCGGTGACGGAAACACGGGTAGAAGCTATGGACTTTAATAATTATGATTCGCTCGTAATGGATTCTACTATGACGGATCCCAACTCGACAAATTCTGAGGAACAGGCTGATACAAAGCAATCTGCAAATGAAGCTGAGGAACAAGCTGTTGCTAAAAATGATGAAACACCTGAAGTGAAAGATAAAATACCAACTGCTACTTTCACTAAAGACTCCTTACCAAAAGAATTAAAACTAGTAACCTTTAGTATTGATGTTGACGCATTGGACAATAAAGCGATGGTTGAGTTTATAAAAGAAATTGAAAAAATTGATCGTGTGATGAAGATTGATGCTATCGATTTCACATCAACTGGAGAGGAAGCAAAATTCCAGGAGGATGCAGATACAACCTTAAAATCTACCATACAAGTAACGACGTTCTATTATGAAGGACAACAATAATTTAACTTCTTTCAGCGGGTGCCTATAAACCTGTACCTGTCGCTACGCTTTCGGTACAAAAGACATTTGCTGAAATAGAGGAACTCAGTCTAAGAACGCCACGTCCTGTGGCAACGACTGAGTGACCAACATCGTGTTGGCCTAAAGCCTCCGGCGGATGTCACGTAATCGGAAAGGAGTTCACATAGGATGTTAGCCTAAAATCATCGCATCCATGCGATAACGGCTAACTGACCTGCATCACGCAGGCCTAAGCACAAAGCCGATTCCAGACGCAATTATGCCGAGGCATAATTGATTGGCGCGCATACTTCAAATGTATGGGCGTCTATTAGTATAGGAGGACATAAAAATGGAGATTGCTTATACAATTACTGTTTTCATATTTGGGCTCGTTTTAGGCTCGTTTTTTAATGTGGTTGGCTTACGTGTGCCCTTGAAGGAGTCCATTGTGCGTCCACCCTCGCATTGTACTTCTTGTAAGAGACAGTTGACGGCGCTTGATTTGGTACCTGTTTTATCTTATTTATTTTTAGGTGGAAAATGCCGTAGCTGTGGGCAAAAAATTTCTTGGATTTATCCATTGATGGAACTTATAACAGGCGTATTATTTGCTTTTGCTTATTGGAAATTAGGCTTTAGTGCAGAGTTTTTTGTAGCGCTATTATTTATTTCATTATTAGTCATTATTGTTGTATCGGATATTGTGTATATGCTTATTCCCGATAAGGTGCAATTATTCTTTTTACCATTGCTAGTTTTTGGACGCGTGATATCTCCTTTGTCTCCGTGGTGGGACAGTATAGTGGGTGCTGTCGTAGGCTTTGGCATATTATATTGTATAGCTGTTCTATCAAGGGGTGGAATGGGTGGAGGCGATATTAAATTATTCTTTTTACTTGGTCTCGTACTCGGCACAATACATGCAATTCTGACGCTATTTTTAGCTTCCGTGATTGGTATGATTGTTGGGATAGCTATGTTAAAGGTACGCGGGCAGGGAAGAAAAACGCCTATACCATTCGGGCCGTCTATTGCTTTAGCGGCGATTATTATCTATTTCTATGGGGATGCGTTGATGGATTGGTATCTCGGATTTTGGTAATTAATCAGGGGGTGCCCTCAATGATTCATCGTCTTCATCAATCAGAGTTAATGCGAGATCAATCTTGTAGATCATGGAGGGGATAAGATGAAACCTATTATCGGTATAACAGCCTTTGTAGAGGATGATTTGTCCTCAAGATTAAATGCCGCCTACAGCAAAAGTATAATTGAAGCTGGGGGTATTCCACTAATAATTCCGCTTGGAGTGGAAGAGGATGTAGCACAAATTTTATCGTTGACGGACGGATTATTACTATCGGGCGGACACGATGTACATCCATTTCTTTTTGGTGCAGAACCTACACCAAAATTAGGGAAGGTTCATCCAGAAAGGGATTCTGTAGAACTGTCCTTAATTGAAGCCGCCTTTATTCGGAAAATGCCGGTTTTCGGAATTTGTCGAGGGATTCAAATGCTAAATGTTGCGTTTGGAGGCACGGTCTATCAAGATATTGAGAGCGAGTATCACAGTCGGAAATTAATAAAGCACATGCAACAAGCGGCACGGGGCGTTACTACACATCATGTTCATCTAACACCTGATACATTATTAACAACGATGATCGATGAAGAAAAAATTGCGGTGAATTCATTTCATCATCAGGCAATAAACGTAGTAGCAGAAAAATTGAAAGTAGTAGCCAAATCAAGTGATGGTATCATTGAAGCGGTAGTACACGAAGATTTACCATTTTGTCTAGCAGTACAGTGGCATCCTGAGGAGCTAGCCATAGCAGGAGATGAAGTATCCAAGAAATTATTTACTGCATTTGTAAAGGCAAGTTTGAAATTTAAGATAGAGGCATAAAACTTGATAAGCGTTTAATGGCATAGATTTTTTTACCTAAGGGCAAGATAACCTTGGTGATAAACATGAAAAAATAGAGTTAGTGTATATAAGTTGATTGGAGTGGAGGCTGGGCGACTCCTTGGGGATTAGCGTCACAGATGAGACCCTGGAGCGAGCAGCGCGAGTGAAGCGGCTCATCGGACGCCCCCAGGAAAGCGCCCAGCCGGAACGGAAATCAACCCACGTTATGGAGATGAGCTGATTTAATTAACTAAAGGCTTTGCTAGGTGTAGAAATCCATTTTAAAGTGGGTTTTTTTAATGTTTAAAATAACACTCAAAAAATAAGAAAAAGAGGTATATGCCCATTTGTGAACATAAAATCCTCTTTTTATACTTTACTATTGAGATACTTTTAATGTACACGACGATAAAGACCTACAACATGTCCCAAAATAGAAACTTGGTCTACGATAATTGGCTCCATTGTTGCGTTTTCAGGCTGTAAACGGAAATGACTTTTTTCCTTAAAGAAACGCTTTACAGTTGCTTCATTCTCTTCAGTCATTGCTACGACAATATCACCATTATCAGCAGTTGCTTTTTGTTTAACAATAACTAAATCTCCGTCTAAAATGCCAGCTTCAATCATTGATTCACCCATAATTTCTAGCATAAATAACTGATCTTCACTTGTACCATAAATATCTGGTAGTGGGAAATATTCATCGATATTTTCAACAGCAGTTATCGGAGAACCTGCAGTAACCTTCCCAACAAGTGGGACATGTATAACATGTTGCTTTTGAATAGAATCCTCCGGCTCTAGAATTTCAATGGCACGTGGCTTAGTTGGGTCGCGTCGAATCAAGCCTTTTTGCTCTAAACGAGCTAAATGTCCATGAACTGTAGAGCTTGAAGCAAGTCCAACTGCTTCACCAATCTCACGTACAGATGGTGGATACCCCTTTGTGCGCACCTCTTCTTTAATGAAATCTAAAATGGCCTCTTGTCTTTTCGAAACTTTTTTCATGATTGCTCACCTCTTTTTTCTAATCATTCTACTTATTAGTAGTATAGCAGAATGCGAACACTTAAGCAAACATAGGTTCGAAAAGTGTTTGACAAAAACGTTTGTTCGCATTATTATAAGAACATATATTCCGAACAAACATTCTCGAAAGGGGTTATAAACATGAACTGGTTTAAAAAAAATCCACATATTACAACTTTATTAGGAGCTTGTCTACTATTTACAGCATATCTTTTTATAACAGACCCAGGCGAGGTTACATACGCTGAAATTGAAATCGAACATGGTGATAGCTTATGGTCGTTAGCCGAACAATACCGTGGTAAAATGAAGTCGGATGAATGGATTAAGCTTGTTAAGGCAGAAAATGAATTATCGAACGTACGAATTATTGCAGGTAAATCTCTAGTGATTCCAGTAGTGGGTGACGACCAACCCAATCCTATAAATTCAATTGAAATTGCGAGAAATGTAAAATGATAACTAAACAACAATCGGCTGTTGTCTATTGCCGTGTGAGTACAGAAAAAGAGACACAAAGCTCCTCGTTAGAGCGTCAGGAGGAGGAGCTAGTACGCTATGCTAAAGAGCAGGGTTACGAAGTGAAGCGTGTTTTTAAGGATAAGCATAGCGGCTATGATGTGGAACGAGAAGGTTTACTAGAAATGCTTGATTTCATAAAAGAAAAAGAAGTTACAGCATTATTTGTGCAGGATGAGACACGCTTAGGACGTGGAAATGCTCGAATGGCCGTGTTGCATTTATTGCAGAAAACTGAAACGAATGTTTTCTCTATGCGAGACGCGGGACCTGTACAATTAAATGAAATGGATACGATGCTCCTAGAAATTTTAGCAATTGTAGAGGAGTACCAGCGCAGAATCCATAATGCTAAAATACGTCGTGGCATGCGTCGTGCTGTTGAAAATGGCTATCGCCCTGAAAACAATTTATCTAATCGAGGGAATCCAAACGGTCAAGAACGAAAAGATGTCCCTGTAGAAGAAATCGTCAAGCTCCGTAATCGAGGCTTCACCTTTGAGGAAATCGCTATGACTCTTAGAGGTCTAGGCTTTGATGTAAGCAAAGCCACTGTCCATAGGAGATATCGGGAACATCAAGAGGGAAACGAAATAAAGTGACGTTTTAATCAGTGGGAGTTTGATCGTCCCGCTGATTTTTTTGGCTCTAGATGGAGATGAAGGACCGAGAAGTGATGGATACAGTCACCGAAGTAAAGGATAGAAGAACTGTAGAGACGGGTTTTACCATCAAAATGATGGGTACAAGGAATAACTATGTTCCATCTATCCTTAAGTAATAAATTAATACAAACTTTCAATAGTCACATTGTCTGGTAGTTTGAATGGATTTTCTTTATTTATTCTGTCATAAAACATGATCCCATTTAAATGATCTATTTCATGTTGCATTAAGATTGAACCGTATCCATTAAATTGAAATATGGCTTCTTGCCCATGTATATCGTATGCTTTGACTTTAATTCTCTCATATCTTGGAACAAATCCACTGACTCTTCTATTAACCGAAAGACATCCTTCCCCCTCAGGTAAATAAATCATGTTTAAAGAGTGACTAATGATTTTTGGATTAATTAACATATATTCATGACTTTTATCTCCATCTTGAAAAAATGCAGCAAACATTCGTTTATTTAGACCAATTTGATTAGCCGATAACCCTGATCCAGGACGCAATTTGTGTTTTTTGGAAAGATCCGGATCTTGGCTATTTCTCAAGTATTGAAGCATGCATAATAAACTATCTTTATCATCTTCTGATACAGGTAACGTAACTTCTTGGGTATTCTTACGTAATATTGCAGCACTCTCTTTAACGAAATCTTTCATTGTTATCATATACGCTGGACGGAACTTACTCATATATAAACACCTCATCTACTTTTCTATTAAGAGCTTTAGCAATTTTAAAGGCTAATTCAAGAGTAGGGTCATACTTATCATTTTCAATACAATTAATGGTTTGTCTTACGACGCCACACTCCCTTGCTAGGGCCTATTGAGTCATTCCTAATTTTTTTCTTCCTCATAAATTCTCTATAATGTTGAAAAACATTTATATCATCTATTACTGTAACTAAGTTTTCATATTAATTAGCGCTATTTCGTTATTCCAGGTACCAACTTTCATCAAAAGAGAGATGGGGGGCTTTACCCACAGTAATGCCAAACTTTATAAAACCTCTACCTCTCGCAATTATTATGTTGCCGTCTTGTACAACTAGTTCTTCAGAGAAATGATTAAGATCAAAGAAACCTAACTTATCCATACCTTCTGGTGATAATCCTACAGTATATTTTTTGTTCTTTAATACTCCAACTTTTGCTAAAAGAGTTGGGCTGCTAGAGATGCTTGCAATGATCGCACCTTTGGCATTTGCATTTCCAATAAAATCAATTAATTTTTGCTCATGTATTAGTAAAGCTATATCCATACACCCAGGTAATATCAGGCTATCGATTTCGTCAAGATTAACTTCACTTATTTGTTTATCGGCTATACAAGATAAACCAGATTCTCCTTTAATTTTTTCACCGTTTAACTTCTTTCAGCGGGTGTTCAAACATCCGCTGAAAGAAGTTAAAGCCTCCGGCGGATGTCACAGAATCGGAAAGGGGTTAACAAAGGATGTTTGCCTAAAATCATCGCATCCATGCGATAACGGCTAACTGACCTGCATCACGCAGGCCCAAGCACAAAGCCGATTCTGGACGCAATTATGCCGAGGCATAATTGATTTCAACAGTTATAATGGGTTTATTTCCTTGCATTAATATTGATAATGCCACACTCAGTTCATATTCACTAAATTGAGGATACAATAATACAGCGGTCCTTTTCATATAATTCTCTCCTCTATTTTAAAACGAAGATTTAGAAATCGACATGGTAGTATAGTAGATTTTATCAATTCCTGAAAGTGTATCTTATGCCCATTCCTCATCTAAGACAGCATAGTAGTATTCATCCCACCACTCATCTCCATTGGGTATACATTTTTTAAAATAACCCTCACGTCTCATGCCGATTTTCTCCATCACTTTATAGGAGGGGATATTTTCTGGCTGGCAAGTTGCAATAATTCTATGAAGTTTCATTTCTTTAAATCCGTAGTCCAGTACAGCTTTAGCTGCTTCTGAGGCATATCCATTATTGAAATAGTTCGGATTCAATACCCAGCCAATTTCGTACGTATGATCACCAAAACATTCATGGAAAACAATATGACCAATAACCATATTTTCACTTAGTAAAATAATAGGGAAGTATTTTGCTTTCTCCCCGCTATTTTCTGAAACAAACTTTTTTGCTTGCGCCTCATTAAAAACGCCCTCCGGAATATACTTCATCACATTTGGATTTGAAGTATATTCATAGACAGCTTGCCAATCTTGAACTTCGAATTCTCTTATTAATAGTCTTTTTGTTTTGATAAACATTTCATTTTCCTCCAAACATAAATCGATTGTTGTTTTGGAACCCTATAAATCAGTTATACACTTCTAATTTCTCAAAGTCATGTAATTTATGGTATTTATTTCAAAAACATATGATTGCTAGAAAGGTTGGTATAACTGCATTTTAAGGGAATTCATGCTATACTTTGCATACCATATTCATTAAGATATGTATTGAAAGGTGTGTAATTATGTTATCAAAAGAAAAAATTAACCGAATCAATGAACTTTCTGCTAAGTCTAAAAATGGTACTTTAACAGAGGCAGAAGCTAAAGAACGAACAGCGCTTCGTAAGGAATATCTAGATACATTTAGAGCAACGATGCGTGATACAATTGAAAACGTAAAAGTGGTAGATGCTGAAGGAAATGATGTAACTCCAGAAAAAGTTAAACAAGCGAAAAAAAATAAATTTCTCAATTAATATGACACATTTCTATAAAGTATGTTATAAAACGTTAATAGTGTAACAAAACCATTGTTTTCTGAAGCAATGTTGACTAAACTGTAAAAGAACAATATATAGGACGAGAAAGGATGTCACAAAATAATGACTCAACATGCGGATCAACTAGCGATTAATGCTATCCGAACTTTGTCAATCGATGCAATTGAAAAAGCAAACTCAGGTCACCCAGGTTTACCGATGGGGGCAGCGCCAATGGCTTATACGCTTTGGACAAAACAACTTCGCCATAATCCGGCGAATCCAAAATGGTTTAACCGCGATCGTTTTGTACTTTCTGCAGGTCATGGCTCTATGCTTCTATACAGCCTACTTCACCTTGGGGGCTACGGCTTACCAATGGAAGAAATTCAAAACTTCCGTCAATGGGATTCATTAACTCCAGGACATCCTGAATATGGTCATACTGTTGGGGTAGAGGCAACAACAGGTCCTCTAGGTCAAGGTATTGCTATGACAGTTGGTATGGCAATGGCTGAACGCCATTTAGCAGCTACTTACAATAAACCAGGACATGACATCGTTGATCACTATACATTTGCACTTTGTGGCGATGGCGATTTAATGGAAGGTGTAGCAGCTGAAGCTATCTCTTTAGCAGGTCACTTAAAACTTGAAAAGTTAATCGTTTTATACGATTCAAACGATATTTCTTTAGATGGTGATTTAGAAAAATCATTCTCAGAAAATGTCCAAAAGCGTTTTGAATCTTATGGCTGGAACTATTTAAAAGTTGCTGATGGTACTGATGTTGAAGCAATTAACGCAACTATCGAAGAAGCTAAAAAATCAACTGGCAAGCCTACACTGATCGAAGTGAAAACTGTTATCGGTTTTGGTTCACCAAACAAATCAGGTAAAGCTGCTTCTCACGGTGCACCACTTGGTCAAGATGAGGTCGTTTTAACAAAAGCAGCATATGAATGGGCGCATGAGCCATTCCAAATTCCTGCTGAAGCATATGATACATTCGCAGCAGCTGCTGAAGTTCAAGGGGCACAACCTGAAGAAGCTTGGAATGCTAAGTTTGAAGCATATAAGCAAGAGTTCCCAGAATTAGCAGCACAATTTGAAAACGCAATGAATGGTCAATTACCAGAGGATTTCGCTTCAGAATTACCAGTTTATGAAGCAGGTAAATCAGTAGCAACTCGTTCTTCTTCTGGAGATGCAATCAATGCCATTGCGAAGAAAACTCCTTCATTCTTCGGTGGTTCAGCTGACCTTGCTGGCTCAAACAAAACAACGATGAAAGACGCTGGAGATTTCTCTGCAGATGATTATGCTGGCCGTAATATTTGGTTCGGTGTACGTGAGTTTGCAATGGGTGCTGCTATGAATGGTATGGCACTTCACGGTGGTGTTAACGTATTCGGTGGTACATTCTTCGTATTCTCTGATTATGTTCGTCCAGCTGTACGTCTTTCTGCATTAATGGGTCTTCCTGTTACTTATGTATTTACACATGACTCAATTGCTGTAGGGGAAGATGGTCCGACACATGAACCAATCGAACACCTTTCATCTTTACGTGCAATGCCAAATTTATCTGTTGTTCGCCCAGCTGATGCAAATGAATCAGCAGTTGCATGGGAGCTAGCAGTAGCATCTGAAAAAACACCAACTGTGTTAGTATTATCTCGTCAAAACTTACCTGTGCTTGACGCATCTATTGATACAGTACGTGAAGGTGTTACAAAAGGTGCTTATACAGTGTCTCCTGCTACAAAAGAAGTGGCAGATGCCATTTTAATTGCAACAGGCTCTGAGGTTTCACTTGCAGTTGAAGCACAAAAAGCACTAAAAGCTGAAGGCATGGATGTGGCAGTTGTTTCAATGCCATCTATGGATCGCTTCGAAAAACAAGACGCAGCTTACAAAGAATCTGTTCTTCCAAAAGCTGTGACAAAACGTCTTGCAATCGAAATGGGCGCATCATTCGGCTGGCATAAATACACTGGTTTTGAAGGAGACGTTCTTGCTATTGACAAGTTCGGCGCTTCTGCACCAGGTGAATTAGTAATGGAAAAATACGGATTCACAGTAGAAAATGTTGTAGCGAAGGTAAAAGCGCTATAATTTATAAAATACCGCAATACTCAGGGGGGGTTAAACCTCCCCTGAGTGCTGCGGTATTTTTTCGCGTTTAGAAGATTTCATTAAAGAAATCCATATAGCTGCACAATGAATTAGAAGTATAGCAACAAAGTAGTAAAAGGCCTTGGAACTTCCTCCAATGTTTAGTTCATCAACAATAATCCCACTAAACCAAAGCAGCTGACCTGTGACAATGACTGAGAGACTTGCAAAAAGTAAACAAAACCAAATAGATACTTTTTTTACAATCACAATGATGAGTAGCAAAACAGCAAAAAGTAGGGTAGCTTCAAAAATAGGGTCAAGAAGTGAAAACGTATTTTCATTTACGAAATGCTTATAAGTAAATCGAGTATCCACACAACTGCTACTTGAAAATAACGACGTTTTTGGTAATAAAAGGTTTTTGATTAAGAAACTTATCTAGTATTAATTTCCATTTGGTATACAATGATAAGTGTAGCTATCGAACTAGAAATGTTGAGGTGTATTTAAATGAATTCACAAGCTATACTCACACAAGTAAAGAAAACTTTCTCAAAATTAGATTGTACAGGTGGCGGAGTTATTATTAATAAACATGGTCAAACCGTACTAGAAGAATATTTTGGTGTGAAAGGACAACAACAAGACGCCAAAAGAGTAGGACCACATACTTTTTTTCATCTTGCTTCAGTTCGTAAAACATATGTAGGATTTGCTGTAGCATATGCGATATTTCATAACTATATTGCCTCAATAGATGATACACTAAGTGATTATTTAGAGAATGAAAAAGTTTTTGCCGATGTATCAATTAGACATCTACTAACACATACTCACGGTTTACGTCGCCAAAATGAAAAAGTGATGCAGGAATTCAAAGCAGGCTATAACTGGGCATACCGAGATATCAATGTAGAACTACTTGCACAAGTCATTTTTAAAGCTACTGGAAAAACTATTGCTGAAATTGTGGATGAGCAAGTATTTCAAACATTATCTTTTACTGAAACAAATTGGTTCAGTGAAAAAAACGAACAGCATATAGAAGTAATACATAATGATAGTCCATTTTGGTATAAAAGTGATATATGTGATGGTAGCAAAATGAATATGTATAGCTCATTAAGAGAGTTAGCTAAGTGGGGGCAAGTGCATCTTGATAAAGGGAGATTACATGGAAAACAAATTATACCTGAAGAAATCATACAGCTAATGACGACAATTCAATCCCCGAATTCTAAACCAAAGAATCTACCAACTAATGGTTTTTTCTGGTTTGTTCAGCCAGAACAGAAAGAAGGGATTACAGAGTTAAGCCCAAAATTACCACAAGGAAGCCTTCAGTTACTTGGTTATACAAGTGTTGCATTATTGGTAATTCCAAAAGAAAATATTGTCGCGGTACGTGGATTTAATAGTTTCGGGTCACCTAAGGGGTTTGATTATATCAAGGATATTCATGATTTTGGTTCAACCGTGTATCAATCAATACTTTAATAATAAAAGGAGAGCTTGTATGAAAAAGTATAGCGTTGTTTTATTTGATTTAGACGGCACAATATCTGATCCTAAAGTAGGGATAACGAAATCAATTCAATATGCTTTACAAAAAATTGGTATAGTTGAAGAAGATTTGGATAAGCTTGAAACGTTTATTGGGCCGCCGTTACAAGTATCATTTCGAGAAATATATGGATTGGATGATGTTCAAATACAGCAAGCGATTGCCTATTACCGTGAACGTTTTATCCAAATCGGCATGTATGAGAATAATTTGTATCAAAATATATCTTCATTATTAGAATATTTACAGAAAGAGGGATATCAGTTAGCAATAGCTACATCTAAGCCAACCGTATTTGCAGAACAAATTTTACAATATTTCAATCTTAAACATTTTTTTGACCTTGTCGCAGGTAGCAACTTAGATGGTACACGTTCAGCAAAAGGGGAAGTCATCACATTTGCACGCGAACATTTTAATGAAGCGAATATCGATCAATTTATTATGATTGGAGATCGTAAATACGATATTGTTGGGGCACATGAAAATCAAATGGATTCTATCGGTGTTACTTATGGCTATGGCTCACTTGACGAATTATCGGATGCGCAAGCAACATACATAGTTAACAGTGTAAACGAGCTTCAAGAAATTTTTAATAGATTAGGTTGAAAAAATACGAAACTGCATTGGTAAAACTGCAGTTTCGTATTTTTTTGGAAAAACTTACTTCGCAATCCCATTTTGAAAAGCGTAGACAACTGCTTGTGTGCGATCTTGAACATCGAGCTTCGCTAAAATATTGCTGACATGTGTTTTTACGGTTTTTACTGCAATGTATAAATCGTCGGCGATTTCCTGATTTGCTTTGCCTTGAGCCATGAGCAATAATACTTCCATTTCACGTTCGGTAAGCTGCTCATACAGTGGGGTACTATTGCCGTGGCGCATGCGATGCATCATTTTGGATGTTACTTCTGGCTCTAAAACGGTTTCGCCGCCCATTGTTTTACGGATGGCATCGGCGATTTGCTTCGCATTTGATGTTTTTAAAATATAGCTGACTGCACCAGCCTCTAATGCAGGATAGACTTTGTCATCATCTAAAAAACTTGTCACCATCATAATTTTTGCTTCTGGCCATGCAGCTAAAATTTCAGCTGTCGCCTCAGCTCCTGTCATGACTGGCATCACATTGTCCATTAAAATAATGTCTGGACGCAAGGCGAGAGCACGTTCCACTGCCTCTTGACCATTTTCAGCTTCACCTACAACAGTGATATCTGGTTGTGCTGATAGATAGGCAGATACACCGATACGCACCATCTCATGGTCATCCACTATTAACACTTGAATCATTCACTTCAACCTCCTTTTGTAAATGGGTTTTCACCTCTACAATTGTTCCTTCCCCAGGTACTGACACAATTTTGTACGTACAGCCTATCTCCACAGCGCGTTCAGCAATATTTTGCAGTCCATAAGAAGTAGATTTATCTGCTTCGACATCAAAGCCAAGGCCATTGTCCTGAATACGTAAAATGGCTAAATCATCGCGGGCAACGAGCAGTAATTCAACTTCGCTAGCTTTTGCATGGCGTAGCGTATTCGATAACGCTTCCTGTGCAATACGGAATAAATGGTCCTCCTCCGCTTTGGATAGTGACATTTCTTCAAGCTCATATTCAATATGAAAAAATACTTTTTGCTGCAGCTCAATAATTAACTCCTCAAGACCTTGTGCAAGAGTTTTATTGTGCAGAGCTACTGGACGTAAATGTAATAATAATGCGCGCATTTCAAGCTGTGCCTGTTGCACAACTTTTTCAACCTGTTTTAAGCTTGTAGGATTTTCAGCAGTTTCGGTTAATGCGGAAAGCAACATCGAAGCTGCGAATAATTGCTGTGATACAGAATCATGGAGCTCACGAGCAAGGCGTTGACGTTCAGCAATAATTCGCTCTTGAATAATTTTATCATTAGCTTCTGCACGTTCATTGGATAAGCGTTGTAAGCTTTTTCGTTGGGTATCGATTAATTCACTTGTTTGAACTAAAGCTTTTTTCAAAGGTTTTGGTAAAGGTTGTTTTTTAGGTAATACAAAATCCGGTTCAACTAACTGTTTTACGATACGGGTTGCCTGAGCCTCTCTTGCACGGGCAGTCATACTAATCCAGCTTGCAATCAGTAAACTAAGCGCAAAAAGAATGACGACAATAAAACCACCGAGTGGGATATTATTATAATTCTGCTGCCATAATGGCTCCCACGTTTTCTCGTTTGGCTCGCCCCAAACAACGACAAGAAGACCGAATGCAGCACTCATCAAAATAAAAAGTAGAGTAAATATTCTCGAGATAAAGGCAATCATTTACGTAGCACCTCCAAGTCCCCAAGCCATGTTGCAACATGTATCACAAGTGTACGCTTTGCATCCTCAGGGTTTCCATCTGAGAAACTTACACTTTCATTGAGTAAGCGTTGCGGTCCAACATGTAGGCATTTTAATTCACCAAACAATGTCGTATAGTGTAAGCGGAATGGAATTTCATATGGGATATAAATTTGTACCTTACCAATGCCTTGTCGAATTGTAATGAGACTTGTGCCAGCAGGTAAAATTGTTTGTGTTGTATCAATCGTAATGTCACCTACAAGTCGCTGAATTTGAACATCTTGCCATTTATAGGCATCTAATGGTGCAGGCATTGTGCCGAATAATTCGTTCTTCGTAGCAGGAAGTTTTTCGAAAAGCTCCAAGCCAACAACTTTGGCTTCGTTTTCTCTTTGCAAGTATTGATAGAGCATATATAAGAGAATGATGACGATAAATAAGCGTAAACTCCACATCGTAAAGAGGGCAATCGAGATAAAGAAAATTCCTGTCCATTTAAAGAAACGATTTTTTTTCGAGAAACTTAAATAAAGAAGTCCTACTCCAATCAATAGACAAAAGGCGCCACCGTTATTAAAAATTGTGAGCTCCATAAAAACGAGTAAAAAGAAGCATAGTACCCAAAAAGTGAGCTTATTAGTTGTGAAATTTTGCAAGAGGGTCACCCTTCTTTCTACGAATTGATAAGAGAAGACGAACTTCTCTTAAAATAAGATATTTCATTTTAAAATTTTTTTGTGGCTCATCCCCATAGCATAGGGTTGATTTCCGTTCCGGCTGGGCGCTTTCCTGGGGGCGTCCGATGAGCCGCTTCACTCGCGCTGCTCGCTCCAGGGTCTCATCTGTGACGCTGATCCCCAAGGAGTCGCCCAGCCTCCACTCCAATCAACTTAATACATGGCAAATGTCTTCCAAACTTTTGGTGATGGGCCTTTTAATGATTTTCAAGCATTTTTTTGAATGTATCATTTAGCAATGTGGAATCGAGTGTATTTGGATAATGAGCGGAGTGATCTAAAGTGATAAACTCCTTACCATTTGGTGCATCTAATAGTTCATAATATTGCTTTGCTAATTCATAATTCGTCTGTTTATCATATTTACCTTGTATTAAATAAACGGGTATATCTATACTTTTTACAGAATCAAAAAAATTAGTATGGATAATTTCTTTTTTTAGTTCTTGGCTTTTTATAAGGCTAAATTGTGGCCCTGAAATAAATGCTTTATACAGATCCTGTAGAGAGTAATCTGGAGAAGTGAAAGCCCCTTTTATTAATTCGAAGAGATTCACTTTCTTTATCGAATCATCAAAATAATTCATGCCTTTATACTGATTGATAAGATCGCTAAATTGATCCTCATCTTTTGCTAAATAAGGACCCTCGCCTATATTGTCTAAAATTCGGAGAGTCTTTTTATCTCCACTAGATAGTGCTTCACTATGTAACCAATTGTAGCCAAGTTCTTGACCTTTACTAATATTTGTTACTTGAGAAATGCCCAAATAGGCATGAAACTTCTCAGGATAATCGGATACTAATTGAGTGCCAATGACAGTACCGAAAGACTGACCAATGACAAATATTTTTTCCTGTTGATAATGTTCTCTAATATAATCGACTATTATAGTAGCATCTTCTGTAAATTGAGAAAGGGTCATTGTAGTATTCGTTAATTTCTTGTTAAAACTTTTTCCGGAACCTCTTTGATCATAATAAACTGCTACGCAATTTTCGGTTATTTCAGGATACAATGTTCGAGCACTCACGCCATAGGGGAATGGAGCCCCTGGTCCACCGTGTAGAAATAAACAAAATGGTTTCTCCTTATCTTTTCCTTCCACTAATATATATTGTTTATCGCCATTTACATTGATTTCCTTTAATTCGCTAATACCACCATTATCAATAATTTCAGCACTTTTCTGTTTAATTTGTTGTTGAACCATGAAGCGAAAGCCTAATAACATGATTATAAGTACTATAAGAATAAAAAAAGCAAAAAGACATATTTTAATCATAGGCCTAAACCACTTTCTGTTTAATATTATTTTCATTTTACCATATCCTTTATCTCCTTTTGGTCACCTTCAATAAGTGAGGAAAGTTTTTTCTTCAAAGAAATGGGATGCTTCAATAATTGAGGCATCCCTTATTTCTTATTTGTTTTCAATTAGCAGTGGTGCGTTATCTTCTGTGACATTTTTTTCTAGCTGTGCAAGACGAGTCTCGAAAGATGTTACTTCATGATCTTTGTCGATTTGGTAAGCAAGTTTATCGATGTATGATTCTAAATCTTCAAAGTTGGTTTTATTGTTTTTAGCAATCATACCGTCCATTTGATGGTGAGCGCGTGTGACGTTTTCTTTGCCCATAAGCTGTAATTGACGCACTTTCATATCTTTAATTTTGTGTTTCATCGTTTCAAATTTGCGTTCAAGCTCGAAGTATTCACGTGTACTTGCTTCAATACTAGTTTGTAATGTATTGTTGCGTGCTGTGTAAGCAGCTACTTCATCAGTAGCAAAATCGATTAAATCTTGCTCCCCACTAGTAGAAGCTAATTTAAGTTGAGCCTCACGTTTAGCTAGTAAATCTGCATTTTGTTTAAATTCCTGCTCGAGTTTTTCCTTTAATTGACCTTGACGCTCTAATAATTTTCCAGTTTGCTCTGTTTGTTTTTCTGCTTCACGAATGTATTGGTTTAACATTCCGATTGGATTTTTTTGTTCCTTCTTATCAAATAAATGATGTAAATCTGCCTCTATAGTATATCTAAAGCGTTGAAATAAGTTCATGTAAATTCGCTCCTTTTATTTTGTTAAGTTAGACCATTCTTTTTCAAAGTTTGTAAACGGATCTTCTTTTTTAGCTTCAATTGTTGGGATTTTTACATCTTCGTTGTTCCATTTTTTATAGATAACATAGATAACAGCGATTGCTGCTAAACCAACCATTGCTGGGATATTAGATATTGCTGATAGAACACCTATCAGACCTACTGTAAACCATAAGATTTTGCCGAATGTCGATTTACTCGCAGCGTAGAAGTGCATACCGAGTGCTACAAACAATCCTGAAAATAGTAGACCTGCAAGCGGTGCAGTCAAAGCAAGTGCGACACATCCTGCGATAAAGCCTCCTATTAGTAGAAAAAATTTTCTCATATGTTTTAGCTCCTTTCGTTGATACCTTTATATTACCTATTAGCGCGCTTTGCTAAAACGGACTGGAAATTGATTTTACTCTAGGTCTTGAGGCTGAGAGTATTCTAAGCACTGTAGAAAAAGCAAAAATGCAATTAGCCATAAAGCATTTAATAGAACTGAAAGTAGAAAGTTTTCGACAAAAATAGAAGATGAATGCCTCCTTCGTTTGACAAATTAAAGAGTTTGGATGAGCTATACTTATGAAAAAGAAATGAGCGAAGGAGGATTTCTAGTGAGAACCTATTCCATATATAAAATAAAAGAAGAGCATTTAACGTTTATTTTCGGCAGAGAGCGTAAGTTATTAGAAATGATGCAAGGCTGTGAAGACGCTAACGAGAAATCCTTAAAAGAACTTGCATATATATGTGAAACCGTTCGCTTCGATGAGATAGCTACGATGCTAGAGGCGCAACTAGATTCTAAGTATGCACATTTAGAGAGAGCCCGTAATGCATTATTTTTAGAACATCCTATAAAAGGAAAAATGGCTATTTATTTAGTGGAACGCAAAATTTGTGTCTATTGTGAGGGTTCACGGATGCTTGATTTGGATCTATTCCAAATGCTTGCAAAGATGAGCGAGCGCTTTATTGCATTTAATAAACAAGATAATGAGTGTGGATGGCTAAAGCCAATGAAGTATACAATGCATTAGGAAATTTCACTACAATATATAGTAACACGCTAATATTTGGTGTATAATGGAGCGTGGAGAGTTTTTTTCTCGGTATATTGTAGTGGAGGAGGTTGGTTGTATGCCTACATGGGGCTGGATTATTATTGTAATTATCGCATTAGCAGCGGGCGCGGCACTTGGTTTCTTTTTAGCTCGTCAAGCTATGATGAAATATTTGAAAGAAAACCCACCAATTAATGAGCAAATGATTCGTATGATGATGGCGCAAATGGGTCGTACGCCGTCTGAAAAGCAAGTACGCCAAATGATGTCACAAATGAATAAATTCCAAAAATAAGAGGGATTTTTAAAGAACAACTAGTCCAAGCCAGGGCAAGTTGTTTTTTATTTTATCCACGATTTAAAAAATTCAAAAAAACCATACAATTCTATCGGAAAACTCGTTATAATGGAAATATTCTAAATAAAAGGGGTTGTCTGCATTGGAAAAAGAAAAAACAAATGTTGAAAGCTTTGATTTAGACCATACGAAAGTAAAAGCGCCATATGTACGTTTAGCAGGTGTTAAAACAGGAAAAAATGGCGATGAAGTGTACAAATATGATATTCGTTTTAAACAGCCTAATAAAGAGCATATGGAAATGCCTGCATTACATTCCTTAGAGCATTTATCGGCAGACATTATCCGCAATTACTCTGATCATATTGTTGATTTCAGTCCAATGGGTTGTCAAACTGGCTTCTATGTATCGCTGATCAATCACAATGATTATGAAGACTTATTAAATATTTTAGAAAAAACATTTACAGATGTAACAAAGGCCACTGCAGTCCCAGCCTGCAATGAAGTGCAATGTGGTTGGGCAGCTAGCCATAGTCTAGAGGGTGCACAAGCGTTAGCTAAAGAATTTTTAGCAAAACGTGATGAATGGCATGTCGTTTTTGCAGAATAAATTGAAAGGCAGAAAAGTTGTTATATCAACATTTCTGCCTTATTTTTGTTTATTTACATAACCTTTTTGAGACAGCTTCTTTCAAAAATGAAATGGAATGACATTGGACGAAGAAGAATCACGATTAATTTTTTGATAGATGAAGTTTTCTAAAAAATCATGGATTAAATCCTCATATTCAGCCATATTTTCATTAAAGGATTGTGCATGGGCACCTTTATCAAATAACTTTAACTTTTTAGGACCAGTTTTTTTATTGTATAAATCCAGTGACATGGAAGCGGGGATAAATGTGTCAGGGATACTATGGATAAAGAGTACTGGCTTTTCAATAGTTGTCACAGCTTCAGAAGGTGTCACACTTTTAAAGGAATAACCGTCTCGTAAGCGGACGAAGAAATCTGCAAAACGAATGGGAATAATCGATCCGTATTTAAATTCGGTCTTAGCAATTTGTTTCAGCAGCATTGAAAAATCAGAAAACGCACAATCAGAGATATAGAAATCCGCACCGTCCTCTACAGTTCCTGCATATAGGAGCATTGTTGCGGCACCCATCGATTCACCATGAATACCAAGAATAGCGTCTTCACCAATCATTGCCTTGACAGTTTTGACAACTGCGTCAAGGTCATTTTTTTCATAATAGCCGTAGCTAGTCGTTTTCCCACCTGTTTCCCCATGTCTACGATGGTCAAAAATAACGGAATTGTAGCCAAGGCGTTCAAAAAGTCGAGCATATTTGACAGAGTTGATTTTATTTTCTGTTACACCATGGCAAATAATGATGGTATTATTTGTTTCCAATGGCTGAAACATAATACCGCGAATCGTATAACCATTTGGAGAATCGATATTTAATTCACATTTTAAATTTTTATTGTACCAAGCTTCATCAAAACGTTTTGCAGTCGTTTCACGTTCACGAACAAATTCAGGATCCTTTTGCTTAATGTACATTAATTTATTGGAGAGCGCGAAGCCAAACAGACCTGTTGCTGCTGCGGCAATCGTCGTCGTTATACCTGAAAATAAAAGCATTTTCTTTTTCATTATTAACACCTCCACATCCTGTTTCATTTGTTGTCTAGGCATACAAGCGACATCATTCGTATGTATGCACTTTGCTTAATTGTAATGTTCCCAACTGAGACTGTTTAAAACACGTCAACATTTTACAATATCTTTGGCAAAACTGCGATTATTTCTATTATCGAAAATCGTCAAAATATTTGTTAAAATAGATATATCTGCTAGTAGCATATGCATGCAGTGTTCATTTTTGAACGGGGAAAAGGGGAGAATGTTTATGACAAACGAGGTAGTAATAGTAAGTGCAGTACGTACAGCTATTGGTTCATTCCAAGGAACATTAAAGGATGTACCAGCGACAAAATTAGGGAGCATTGTTATTAAAGAAGCATTAGCACGTGCTGGTGTAGCAGGCGAAAAAGTTGACGAGGTCATTATGGGGAATGTCTTATCAGCTGGGCTTGGACAAAATCCAGCTCGTCAAGCAGCAATTGCAGCGGGTTTACCGCATGAAGTATCTGCATTAACGATTAATAAAGTTTGTGGCTCAGGACTAAAAGCTGTTCATTTAGCGACACAAGCCATTTTTGCAGGGGATGCGGATATTATCGTTGCAGGTGGCTTTGAAAATATGAGCCAAGCACCGTATGTCTTAAAAAATGCACGAGAAGGCTTCCGCATGGGGGATCAAAAAGTAGTTGATACGATGATTCATGACGGATTATGGTGTGCTTTTAATGACTATCATATGGGCGTTACAGCTGAAAATTTATGTGATGTCTATGAGATTTCTCGTGAGGAACAAGACGCCTTTGCAGCACGTTCACAACAACGTGCAGAAGCGGCCATTACAGCAGGGAAGTTTAACGATGAAATCGTAGCGGTGGAAATTCCTCAGCGCAAGGGTGATCCTATTATTTTTGATAAAGATGAATTCCCGCGTCAAGGCGTTACAGCGGAATCTTTATCTAAACTACGTCCTGCCTTTAAAAAGGATGGCTCCGTGACAGCTGCAAATGCATCGGGCATTAACGATGGTGCAGCGGCAGTCGTTGTCATGTCGAAAGAAAAAGCGGAAGAGCTAGGCATTCGACCAATGGCACTAATTACAGCGAACGCAAGCGCGGGTGTTGACCCAGCGATTATGGGAACAGGCCCAGTAACGGCAGTAAAGAAAGCATTAGCAAAAGCTGATGTGACATTAGATAATATAGATTTAATTGAAGCAAATGAAGCTTTTGCAGCTCAATCTATTGCTGTAGATCGCGAACTAGGCTTTAATCATGATAAACTAAATGTGAACGGGGGCGCAATTGCTCTTGGCCACCCAATTGGTGCAAGTGGAGCACGTATTTTAGTCACGCTTTTACATGAGATGGAAAAGCGTGATGCAAAAACAGGTCTCGCAACACTATGTATCGGTGGTGGACAAGGCGTGGCAACAGTTGTCAAGCGCCCTTGAAGTGAATAAGAAGGTGAATTGCAATGGGAAAGAAAAGAAAACAGCAGCAACGTGTAGATAGTAGCGTGACAGCTAGTCTACCAAAGCAGGAGGCAGTGACATTAGCCGATCAGCTAGGCGGTGACGTGCTAGCTAAATTAAAAGCGGCAAAGCAAGATTTAACAGTGAAAGAACAAGCCGCTGAAGAAGAGCGCCAAGCAAAGCTAGCCTTTGAGCGCAAACAACGCGAAAAAAACAAATCGTTTGAAGAACTACTAAACGAATACGGCGATAAAGGCTCCAAATTTTAAATTTAAAAACAGTGAATCCAAATGCGGATTCACTGTTTTTTTATGCTTTATCGGAAAGATTCCGAGATTTATCGGAACAATTTTATGTTTTATCGGAAAGATTCTAAGATTTATCGGAACAATTAGCAAAAGAAATAATTGTTGCCAAATACTATTTTTAAAAACAGTTTTATTATTATTTAATTTGAGAATCGTGAAAACTACCAAATAGATCTGTATTACTCACGAAGATAAAAGAGTTGATTTTATATATTCTTCTGTATTGTGAAATAATAAACGTTTTGATTTGTAATTCCGTTTGAAATAAACAAAATGGAATTATTAATGAAAAAAAATAACTAAATAATGATTTTATTTAACAATTTGAGTTGACAAAAAATATTCTGAATAATATGATTATTGTGAAATTGATGCTTAATCAAGAGTTTTATATCATTTTTTAATAGAAAAGGGGGATTTTCATGAAAAGATTTGGAGTCTCGTTGATGTTGCTTGTGGGAATGTTTGTTTTGGCAGCTTGTAGTAATGATAACGGGAATGATGCTAGAAGTGACACGAATGAAATTATTGAAGGTGTGCCTGAAGGAGTACAAAACGGCAAAAAAATTGCTGTTTTACGTAATCTAGCTTCAGATGATCATACGAAGCAATTTTTAGATGGTGCACGTAAGGAAGGCGAAGCTTTGGGGTTCAAAGTGGATACGCATATAGTTGAAAATAATGATGCTAAGTTCCAAGAATTAGTTTCACAAATTACACAGCAAGACTATGACGGTATTATTATTTCGCACGGAAAAGAAGATTATTCATATGACATGATTAAGCCTGCTGTTGATAAAGGAATTAAAGTGACATTATTTGATACTGTCGCTAAAAAGAATGGTCAGAGTTTAGATGGTGTTACTGCAACATTCCAAGATGATTATGAGTTAGCACGTTTATCTCTTCAAGAAATTGCGGATTTAAGTAAGGAGCCCGTAAAGGTTATTAAACTATGGTTTGGAGGTTTATCTCCTTTAGATAGACGTCAGGAAATATATAAAGAGTTCGAGGATAAGGGTGAAATTGTCACTTTAGAAACAATTGGACCTACTAATTTCCAAGATATTCAAGGTGACATTGCTGCAAAAGTGAATGCCGTTTTAGCAAAATATCCAGAAGGTACAGTAGATGCAATTTGGGGCTCGTGGGATGAGTTAGCAAAAGGGGCTTATAAATCATTAGTAGATAACAATCGTTCAGACATTAAATTGGTTTCAATCGATGTATCGAACCAAGATATTAACTTAATGAAAGAAGATAATAGTCAATGGATTTCGACAGCTGCTGTAGACCCAGCTCTAATTGGTCGTATGAATATGCGTTTAATGGCAAAAAAATTAGCGGGTGAAGAAACTCCTGCAGAGTATGATTTAGATGCAAAATTAATTAAACAAAGTGATTTAAAAGATAACACAACGATGCTCAATCTAAATGAAATTATTGATGGCTGGGGCGTATCTACTGAATTTGATGAGGAATGGATGAAAACACTACGTGAACACTATTCAAAATAATACAAAGATGACGTCTTGTTTTCAATAAGACGTTTTCTTTTACCTTAATGTGAAAGGGGTGTTTGTTATGAAAGCCAAGACAGTCATTGAGATGAAAAAAATTTCAATTGAATTTCCCGGTGTGAAAGCCTTAAGTAATGTCGATTTCCAATTAGAATCAGGCACGATTCACGCTGTCATTGGTGCTAATGGGGCTGGTAAATCAACTCTAATGAAAATTCTTTCAGGAGCCTATCCGCATTATACCGGTGATATTTTTATAAACGGTGAACTAGTTTCTATTACTGATGCGAAAAAATCAAAGGAATTAGGTATAGATATTGTTTATCAAGAAGTAGATACAGCGTTAATACCCTATTTAAGTGTTGCAGAGAACATTATGCTAGATCAACTGATATTCGATAAAAAGTCAATTATCAATTGGCGAAAGATCCGTCAGTGTGCAAAGGATGTGTTAGATCGGATTGGTATTGAGTTAAATATTGAAAAAAAGGTGCAGGATATTTCTTTAGCGGATAAACAAATGGTGTTAATAGCGCGGGCATTAATTCATGAGAGAAAATTTCTAATATTAGATGAGCCTACCGCCCCTTTAAGCCAAGCAGAAACTGAGAAATTGTTTTCTATAGTCCGAGATTTAGTTAAAAATCATCATCTTGGAATTGTCTTTATCTCTCACCGGATACCAGAGCTATTTGAAATTTGCGAAAAAATCACCATTATGAAAGACGGCAAAATTGTAAAAGAAAGCTTAATTGAAGGGATTACTCAAAATCAAGTTATCGAGCAAATGCTTGGTAAAACTTTTGATTTAGTTCATCACAAACAATTAAAAGAAAAAGGACAATTAGCCTTACGGGTCAACCATCTTTTCGACGATTCAGGCTTAGTTAATGACGTATCTTTTCATGTCAATAAACATGAGATTATTGGTCTTGCTGGCTTAGTTGGAGCTGGAAAAACAGAATTATGCAAAGCGATATTTGGCATGTCTAATATTAAAGCGGGTTCCATTGAATTATATGGAAAACCTATTAAAAACCTAACTCCCTACCATGCTGTTAAAAACCATTTCGGTTTAATTCCTGAAGAACGTCGGAAAGAAGGGATATTTGTTGAAGAACCGATATTCAAAAATTTATCGATGGCCAATTTACAACCATTCACATGTTTAGGCAGCTTTATTAAACAAGCGAAAGAACGAGAGGCTGCTCGATCGATGATTCAAAAAATAGGTGCTAAAACACCGAACGAACATCAAAAGGTAGCGAATCTTTCTGGTGGTAATCAACAGAAAATCGCAATTGGTAAATGGTTAATGACCGATGCAGAAATTCTTCTGTTTGACGAACCTACAAAAGGCGTCGATGTTGGAGCTAAAAGCGATATTTTTAATCTAATTGATGAGCAGGCAAAAGAAGGAAAGAGCGTTATCTATGCGACGAGTGAATTAAGTGAAATTTTGTTAATTACTGATCGAATTTACGTAATGTACGACGGGAAAATTGTGAAAGAGTTAGTCACTAGCGAAACGACAGAAGATGAAGTTATGTTCTATGCTACTGGAGGCGAAGCGTATGCAAGAGCGTAAAAACAACCGAACGCTTTTATTTATTAAGGATTGGGCCATTGTACTAGCAGTTATTTTATTGATTATTGTTTTCACTGTTACTATTCCTAATTTTATGCAAACAAATAATGTCTTAAATATTTTAAGAAGTATTTCAATCGTTACGATAATAGCAGTTGGATTAACGGTTTCTTTATCTGTTAATGGTTTCGACTTATCGATTGGTTCGACAGCCACATTGGCGAATTCAGTTGTTGTATCTATGTTTGTATGGTTTAGCTTGCCAACAGGTGTATCCATTTTGGTTGCTATTTTAGCCGTTCTTTGTGTAGCACTATTTAATGCGTTTTTAATTGTAAAAGTGAAAATACCCGATCTGTTTGCCACATTAGCAACTATGTTTATTGTTGAAGGCGTTGCTATGACCTATACAGGGGGCGGTTCAATCTCTGTTGGTATGCCTCGTTTAGATGGGACACCAACAGAAGGTAGAATTTCGGATTTCTTCTTATTGTTAAGTAAGACACCTTGGATTATTTTAATCATGTTGTTCATCGTTATGTTAGTACATGTATTTTTAACATACACCAAACATGGACGATTTTTATACGCTGTTGGTGGTAATGAAGAAGCCGCAAAATTATCGGGGATTCCTGTCAACCGTTATAAAATGTTAGCTTATATTTTTTCAGCAGTTTTAGCCGGGATTGGTGGGCTATTGCTCGCGTCTCAAATCGGGTCTGCACAAATCAATGCAGGTGCAGGTTATTTAATGCCAGCTGTTGCTGCTGCTTTTATAGGGCAATCATTCGCTGGTCATGGCAAACCAAATGCCATTGGCACATTATTCGGAGCCGCATTAGTCGGTATTTTAGAAAATGGATTAGTAATGTTATCAGTTCCTTACTATTCTTTAAATATTATCAAAGGACTTGTTTTAGCATTTGCGCTAGCTTCAACGTATTACAGTGGAAAAAAATAGGAGGTTATTGTTATGTATTCCAAATATTTTTTAATGAACGAAGAAGATATTAAAAGCTATGTACAAGTAAAAATTAAAGGTTTTAGTGGAACGCTACATAGTGACGAAATTGGTGATGGCAATTTAAATTATGTATTTCGTGTGAAAAATGAGCAAGGTGACTCTGTCATCGTCAAACAAGCTGGTCCACAAGCTCGTATCTCTGAGGATTTCGTGCTATCTACAGATCGAAATCGAATAGAAACAGAAGCATTATTAATTGAGGGTGACCTTACACCTTCCCTTGTACCAGAAATTTTATTGTTTGATGAAGTTATGAGTTGTTGCGTAATGGAAGATTTAAAAGATTTTGAGATTATGAGAAAGCAATTGAACGTATTTAAAACGTATGATCATTTCGCCGAGTTAATCTCTACTTTTATGGCGGAAAATCTTATTCGAACAACGGATTTTTTACTAGATCCAAAAAAGAAAAAAGAATGTCAAAAGCGATTCATCAACCCTGAGCTGTGTGAAATTACAGAACATCTAGTTTATACGGAGCCTTATATTGATTTCAAAAAGCAAAATATTTTAACGGCTGGAAATGAAGAGTGGATACATTCGTATGTATACGAGGATACAGATTTACATTTAGAAGTTGCTAAACGGAAAATGCAATTTTTAACAGAGGCGCAAGCGCTTTTACATGGTGATTTGCATACAGGCTCTATTTTTATTAATGATGAAACATTGAAGGTTATTGATCCAGAATTCGCCTTTTATGGACCTATAGGTTATGATGTGGGAAATTTAATCGCTAACCTAACATTTGCCTGGACAAGAGGATTAGCTTACGAAGAAGACGAATTTGTTTCGTGGATTGAAGAAACATTACTATCTACTATTCAATTATTCCAGAAGAAGGCACGAAATATCTTAGCCACATCAACGGAGCAGTTTGCTGTCTACTCGGCTTTACTCGATAACTATATGGAACGAATCAGTCGAGATGCTTTTGCAATTGCAGGGATTGAAATGAACCGTCGTATAATTGGCTTAGCCAAAGTAGCAGATATTACGACCATTGAACCAATTGATGCTCGTATAACAGCCGAAAGACGTTGTTTAAAGGTTGCGAAAGAGTGTATTTTAAATAAGGAAATCAGCCATATTCAAGGCTATATTAAGCTATTACACAAATATAAGAATGGGGTGTTGATTTAATGGAATTGAATACAATAGAATGGAAAAAAGATACACTCATTCTACTAGATCAAACAAAATTGCCAAATGACATTGTGTATGTAGAAGTCCAAACTGTAGAAAAAGTATGGAATGCTATTCATACAATGATTGTACGAGGGGCTCCGGCTATAGGTGTAACAGCAGCTTACGGGGTATATGTGGCGATTCAGCACTATGAAGGTTCTGTTAGAGCGGCAAAGGAAGAGGTACAAAAGCAAGTACAGTATTTAGCAACATCTCGTCCTACAGCTGTCAATTTATTCTGGGCTTTAGAAAGAATGGAACAGAGAGCCTTGCAAATAGAGACGAATGATTTAGAAATATTCCAGGACATTTTATTACAAGAAGCGATTGCTATTCATACTGAAGATATCGAGATTAATCGTTCCATAGGTGAACATTTATTGACGCTTTTGGAAGATGGTCAAGGGGTACTAACTCATTGTAATGCTGGGGCTCTGGCTACAACAAAATATGGCACAGCGACTTCTCCTTTTTATTTGGCAAAGGAGCGGGGGATGAGTTTTAAAGTATTTGCTGACGAGACAAGACCTCGTTTCCAAGGTGCTATGCTTACATCTTTTGAACTCTTTAATGCTGGTATTGATGTTACGTTGATTACGGATAATATGGCAGCGACGGTGATGGCACAAGGCAAAGTGCAGGGGGTCATTGTTGGCTGTGATCGTGTAGCTGCAAATGGCGATGTTGCTAACAAGATTGGGACACTCGGTGTGGCTATTTTAGCTAAATACTATAATATTCCCTTTTATGTAGCGACACCTACACCGACGATTGATTTACATTGCCCAACTGGTGCAAATATCCCGATAGAAGAGCGTAGTGTAGATGAAGTGTTAAAACCAACAGGACAATACATCGCACCAACTGATGTAAAGGTGTATAATCCGTCCTTTGATGTGACACCTGCTGCACTCATAACAGCGATTGTCACAGAAAAAGGGATTATCGAACACCCGACAGAAGAAAAGGTGCGTGCAATTTTTAACTAATCAAAGATAGGATGACACGCATGACAAATTCTCTTAAACGAAGACAAGATGAAATTAATAAACTAGTGAACCAAAAAAATTACGTAGAGATTTCAGATTTAAGTGAACGATTTCAAGTGTCTGAGATGACGATTCGACGCGATTTAGAAAAGATGGAAAGTGAAGGGTTATTAATTCGTGTGTTGGGCGGCGCAAAGCCTATCCAAAAATCCTTTGTTGAAGATAATTTAAATTTACGCGCATCTGAAAATTTAGAAGCTAAGCAATTAATGGCTCAAGAAGCGGTTACATTAATTCAAGATGGGGACGTAGTGGGTATCGATGCAAGTACTTCGGCAGCAGAAGTCGGAAAATTGATTAAAGGGATCAAGAATATAACAGTAGTTACGAATAATATAAGCGTTGCCCTCGATTTAATATCGAGTGAAGTGACGACGATTTTACTCGGCGGTTATGTACGTCCGAACTCTATTTCAACGATGGGAACGTCATTGAAGAAATATATGGAATCTATCAATATCGATAAACTGTTCATCTCTGCAAGGGGCTTGACATTACAAGAAGGATTAACAGACTCAACAATTGATGAGGGCGAAGCTAAACAAGCAATGATTCACAAATCTAATGAGGTAATAGCACTTGTTGATCAGAGCAAGGTTGGCGTCAAAAAACTATTCCAAGTCATGCCAGCCGATGCTATTTCTACAATTATCGTTGATGAAATAAAACCATTTAACGACGAACAACAAGAAGTCGTAAATGAATTTTTGAAAAGTAATTTAGATTTACGCATTGTGCGAAAAAAATAAGCGTCACCATATTGTGATAGAGCAATAGGAAAGGTGGAATTAGATGAGACTTCAAACGGAGCGAGAAAAAGTTGTTCGTCATTGTCAATTAATGATTCGAAATGGATTAACAAAAGGAACTGGCGGAAATATTAGTATCTATGTTCCTTCTGAAAATTGCGTCGCCATAAGTCCAAGTGGTATCCCCTACGAGGAACTAACCGCTGCTGATATCGTTTTGATTGATTTAGAAGGGCATGTAATCGAGGGGCATCATAAACCTTCTAGTGAATGGGCGATGCATACAATGGTGTATAAAAGGCGCCCTGAACTTAAAGCGGTTGTGCATACACATTCTATTTTTGCCAAAACACTTTCTTGTTTACGTGAACCCTTACCTGCAGTCTCTTATTTGGTTGCAGTAGCTGGTAAAGCAGTTCAATGTGCTGAGTACGCAAGTTTTGGTACACCAGAACTCGGGGAAAATGCACTTATAGCAATGGAAGATTCGAAAGCAGTTTTGCTTGCTAATCATGGTTTGTTAGCAGCGGGTGCAAATGTGGAAGAAGCCTTTAATATCGCTGAAGAAATAGAACTATGTGCAGAAGTATATATTCGTGCTAGATCTATTGGCACACCAGTTATTTTAGATGATCAAGAAATGACATATATGTTAGAACGATTCCAAACTTACGGGAAACCAGTAGAAAATAAATAATCATATAAACCCTCCTCAAATTATCAACTTTTCGAGGAGGGATATTTTATTTATCGGAAAGATTTCGAGATTTATCGGAACAATTAGTTGTGAAGATGAAATTATTTACATTATATTCCTTGAATGATAAAATTAATCACCTTTAAATACAAGGATAAAAGAGTGCTATCCTTTATTTAAAAATTTAAAAACGGGAGACGCGCCAATACATATATCTCTTAATAGTTTTAGTTAAATCTATGATAGGAGAGAAAAAATGATTGAATTAAGCACTAAAAGATTAAGACTAATCCCATTAAATGCAGAGTATTTAGACTTACTAATTAATGAAGAAGAAACATTGGAAATAGAGTTGTCAGTAACTAAAGCTGCTTTTCTTGATGAAGAATTAAGACAAGCTTTGAAGTTTAGACTATCGAAAGTTTTAGAAGATGAGCAAAATTATATTTGGTACACGAATTGGTTGATCGTGTCGAAAGTAAAAAACTGTATCGTTGGTGGCATTATGCTAAAAGGTCTACCAAATGAGCAGGGTGAAGTCGTAATCGGGTATTATACATTTCCACAATATCAGGGAAAGGGATACATGACGGAAGCTGTTAGGATGATGAAAGATTGGTTACTATGTCAAACTAACGTTAAGTATGTAATTGCCGATACTGATAAAAATAATATTGCCTCACATAAGGTATTACAAAAAGCGGGGGCAACTTTATATTCAGAATCTGAAGAACTTTATTTTTGGAGATTCGTATAAGATTATAAAAAAGACAAAGGGCACTTTAAATTTTATTAAAAGTCAAGAGTTAAAGTAATGCACTTAATAGATCAATTTCCTATATACAATGTGCAACATTATAATACGTTACTTTTAAGCTGAACTATGATGCCGAATTAAATAGGGAGATTGATACACTTTGGTAAAATTAAAAGACTTTAATATTGATTTTGACTGTACTCAAGTAACACCTTTTTTCCAAGTCCATGAAGACAATCGGATACGATTTGATATTGAGAAGCTAAGTAGTGTTAACCTACAATTAATTATTAATCAAATATTTAATGGAAATAAAGATATTAATGCTATCTTTGTTTCTGAATATATTTTCAATAAAAAACGTAAGTCAGCCAAAACAAAGATTGGTCAAATTATTCATTTGAAAAATTGGAAAGAGGATGTAGTATTAGAAGGCGGTACAAATGATGGAGTAATTTATGCTTCTATAAAAAACTTAGATCCTTTAGATGTATATAATTACTGTTTTAATGTTAAAAAAGGATTAACAGGAGCATATATTTCATTCTACTCCAATGAATATTTATTATATGTAAGTAGTGATGTTATTGATATTATTTCAAATGATTCTACTAATATTAATAAGCTAAAAGGTAACTATAAAAACCTTTATGATACGTACTATGAGATCTCTAATGAATAATTAAAAGATTTGTTAATTTACTAATTAAGTAAAGCAGTATTGTACCTAGGGGCTTTCCTTGAAAAAGGGGGGAGTCCTTTTGTTATGTAGCTAAAGGGGCAGCATTCTTGTATTAAATGAAGTGGGAAAAAATAACATTGTGAACAAATATACTTAAACTATAGAGGTTACTTCAAGATGGGATTTCACAGAATCCTATCTTGTTCTTATTCAACTAACGAGGCAGGTTACTTCAAGAAGGAAAATTATTTATCAAAGCGAAATTACTATAAAATAATGCTACCTAATGGTGGCTTTTTATTTTAGAATTGAAAAAATTTACGAAAAATTGAACCATTTCCTATTCTTTGGGGAATAAGTAGGTAGATAAAGGAGGTTTTGACGTGACAAAACATGAAGAACTTATCAAAGCTCAGTCAGGGGAACATCATGCATTCAATTCACTATTGAAACCCTATATCCCTTCAGCATTTCAGGTGGCGTTTATGCTTCTAAGGGATAGAGCTGCGGCAGATGATGCGGTACAAGAAGCCCTAATTCGTACATATAAATCCATACATCGGTTTAATCCTGAAATTGCATCGTTTAAAACCTGGTTTCATCAAATTTTGCTGCATGTAATATGGAAAATGGCAAAGCGAAAACGATTCTTTTCTCCGTGGAAGGATATTTTGGACAAGTCCAAGGATGGACAGCCAGAGCATATTTATCTTGAGGAGGAAAACCAAAAGGAGTTATATCAATGTATTCAAAAACTTTCAATGAAACATCAGACCGTTATCATTTTATACTACATGCAGGATTTATCTATCTCGGAAATCGCTTCGACCCTCACAGTTAGTGAGGGAACAATTAAATCGCGACTTCATCACGCTAGAGGTGAGCTTAAGAAACAATTGCTGTCATCATCACATGGAGATATGTTTCATAAGGAGGGATGGACATGGAACAAGAATTAAAAAACACATTGAAAAACGTTCAACGACAAATTCAGTTTCCAGAAGAAATCAATATTGAAAGCATCGTTAGAAAGAAAAAACGTTTTAGGTTGAATCAGGCGATTTTATTCGTAGCTCTAATGGTTCTTTTCTTACTGTTAGTTCCAAATGTTACACCAAGTTGGGCTGGGCTTAAGCTCTTTGGGATAAGCAAACAACCTTCTCATCCTTATTCAGAATACCTTGTTCACGACGGTCATTACTATATCCCGACGACAGATGAGAGAGTATCCAAAGAGCAATTGGCTTCGAAACTAGGCACAATCTCCCGTATTGGAAATTGGACGTTTTTACGAGAAGGCGATACTACACAATATCCTCCGAACTCCAACTATTATGCCATGAAGAAACAATCACCAGATGAATATATTGCAGTTGAAATACTGGGAGGTACAGCACGGAAAAAGACTATCGAGTATTATCAGGTTCTAAAACGAGCGAACCTAGTGGAAAAACCAGATGTGAAATCTATTTTCGGCGGAAAGAATGACCCATTGGAAGTGCAGGCTGCATATGAAAACATCCGTAAGGTGGTTCCTTTTTTGAGAATATTTCAGTCTTCCGAATTAAAGATGACTACTAGCGCTTTACGCAATGACGGCTCTCGCTATCATGTGAAACTTGAATACCAACCTACATCCGAAAGTAGCATGGGGCAGACAGTCACCATACCAGGTGATAACCATATCACGGACAAATTTATCTGGATGCAGGAATATCCAGAAGAGTATCAAGACGGTCCTGACTACAATGGTGATTTTCAGTATGACCGCCAACATAAAAAAGGAACTTTTATTTCCAATGGTGTTAAATGGACTCAATACAGCCGTAAGTATAACCAGAATGACCCTTATTTTTCTGCAAAGGTAAACGGGATTATTTACGAAGTGACTAGCCAAGGTTGTTCAGTAGATGAAATGAAACAGTTATTACAAACA
This sequence comes from Lysinibacillus sp. NPDC056232, assembly GCF_042267565.1. Lineage (NCBI taxonomy): Bacteria > Bacillati > Bacillota > Bacilli > Caryophanales > Bacillaceae > Lysinibacillus > Lysinibacillus sp. NPDC056232. The sequence continues at coordinate 265,775 of NZ_JBHJTF010000001.1, forward strand.
TTTACAAAAGCATCTAATAAGTAATAGGCATGAATCATAAAAACATATACAAAGAAAGGTTCGTCGAAAGACGACCTTTTTTATGTTTTTGAGTATCAGATCTTTTTAAGTTGTGAAACTTTATATCTAGTCCTGCAAAGGCTACTAACTTTTTCGGATGATTAAACCGATCAATTTCTCCGATTTCTGAAATAATCATTGCAACGATTTTTTCACCAATACCGGGAATTGATTGGAGTAATTTATATTCTTCAAGCTGTGCCGCTAGCTCATGAAACAATTGTAAATTATTTGTATGTTCCAGCTAAAGTGACAGATGTTTGGTGGAACAATGATTATATAGTTACTAAACAAATGGTATCTTTTTTACGGAAAAAAAGATTGAGTTGAACGTCTGCTTTTGAAATAATTGGTACTAATCAATATGTTATTAATGGAATAAGATTCATTAGAAAAAGAATTTTAAAATATAGGAGGGTCGCCAATGGATAAAAATGAATTAATTCACTATTCCATAAAGAACTTCGACAAGAGGCTCAAGTAAAAGGCTACATAAGAGAGGAAACAGAGCATGTCGTGCGTCACATTTCACAGTTTGGTGAAAAAGGGTTCATTGTCTCATCTAATGTAAACGAAGGCGATGTAAGAGAAATTATTAAGAACGACTTAAACTATTTTAGTAACCTTGAGCAGGATTTTGAGTGGAAGGTGTATAACTACGACAAGCCTGATAGTTTGAAAGATATTCTTGAACAAGAAGGATTCACAATAGATGATCCTGAAGCACTAATGGTCATGAAGTTAGATGAACAGCACCCCTTGCTTAATAATGACCAACACTTCAATTTAAAGGAAATAACGGATGAACAAGGCATTCAAGACATTATTGTTCTAGAAGATGCCATCTGGAATGTACCACATGCTGAGCTGGGAGAAAGACTTTGGAGAGATAAACAGAATAATCCTGAATCCCTATACCTTTATGGAATTTATGAAGATGGTCAGCTTGTAAGTGCAGCTTGGATGTACTTGGAGAAAAACTCCTCCTTTGCCAGCTTATGGGGAGGTTCAACACTACCGTTGTTCCGAGGAAAAGGTTATTATACAGCACTTTTAGCTACTCGTGCAAAAAAAGCATATGAAAATGGGCATCCTTTCCTTACTGTTGACGCCAGTTCAATGAGTAGGCCTATCCTAGAAAAGTGTGGTTTTCTATGTCTTGCATACTCTTATGGCTGCCAGTCACCTTCTACCAAGTAGTAGAGCCTCTTATTAAAAAACTAGGTAATAGAAGCTCATATGTTATTCCGTTAAAGGGTGCGATTGTGGAATAAGCGTTTCTTTTCTTCTTCAACTAACGGAGTGCTTTAGTTGAAGAAGAGACAGCAATCGCTGTCTCTTTTTACTACTTAAATGATTCAAAATGAGCTGTAACCCATTTTCGTTTTCTGAAATATACTGTTCAGCAAGAATCAGTCTTTGGGAGTACACCACTATATATGAGTGATGTACTAATTATTTAATATAATGTGTGACATTAAAGACAATCTCTTGATATTACTGTTTTATAATACATTCACTTGTCTTTAATTTTACAGAGTAGAGCCCTTTGTCTTTTAAAAGTTTTCCTCACCAACACTACAATCCCAACAAAAACAATCGCTCCAGCTGTATCCAAAATAACATCTTGTCCACTCATCGTGCGTCCGGGTGTAAAGCTTTGACGTAACTCATCAAGCATTGCTATAAGAGCTGTCCCGGCAATAGCGATACCTGCGGCGAATCGACGTTTTCCCCATGCAAAGTAAATACCAAGTGCGATGCAGCCGAATCCAGCAAAATGCGTGAATTTCCGAATTAAAAATTCTACAAACTTAAAGTAACCACGCTCTTCAACGGAAACAACGGTGTCCCAATAAGGAATTTTTAACACAGATAATTGCTTTTCAAACGGCTTATTTGCTAATATTTGCTCTAATTCAGGAATAATTGACTGTTGTTCATAGGTCATACTAGAGGAAATCGCAAGTACTACTAAAAATGCTAATAATATAAGCCATTTTTTCATCGGTGATCCATATATTGTTCCGCTTTAGTTAGCTCTTTGACTGCTTTTAAATCTGTTATCGAATCCATTTTTTCATAGGCAGCAAGTGTTTGCGCCAGCTGTTCCTGTGAGCTTGCACCAATTACTGTTGAGGCGATAGTAGGTTCCTTTAGATTAAAGGCAAGCGCTAGTGCATGTAAATCGTCATAATGTGAAGCTAAACCTGTTAATGCTGCTGTTAATTCTTCCGCTGTATATGTGTTAAAGCCATTGACACGCTGTAAACGTTCTTTCCAGCTATTTGTAAGTAAACCTTTTGCAACAGTCCCACGTGTTACTACGGAAGCCCCTTCACTTGCGATAAAGTTGAGCCATTCCTCTGGACGACGATCTAAAGCACTATATTGCATCATGACACTTTTTGCAGAACTTGCTGGTAAAAAACGCTTTAGTACATTTGGTCGAATAGAGGAAATACCATATTCTCGGATTAAGCCATCCTTTTTCAAATCTTCAAATGTGTCGATAATGCCATCCCAATCGTCCTCAATAGTACCACCGTGTAACTGATAAACATCAATATAGTCAGTACCTAGTCGTTTCAAGCTAGCGTGTAGAGCTTCCTTTATATAAGAAGGGGATGCATCCCAATGCCAACCTTCTACTCCTTCTGTCCATCGATTACCAACTTTCGTCGCGACTATTACATCTTGACGACGCTTTCCTAAAATAGCTCCGATCATTTCTTCATTTGCCCCAAAATCATATAAATCAGCTGTATCGATGTAATTAATGCCAGCATCTAGTGCCATATCGACGATATCAGCAGCCTTTTTCTTATCTGTCGAAAGAGACATGCCCCCTAAACTAATTTCTGAAATAAGCAATTCACTTGAGCCAAGCTGTCTTTTTTTCATACTAATGCCCTCCTTCGATTTCTCTACTTGTAATGGTACAATGAACATATCTGAAGAACAAGCGAGGTAATAGTCAATGAAAAAGTTTGAAGAAAAAACGACAAAGACTACACCCATTTATGACGGGAAAATTGTGAAACTACAAGTTGATGATGTCACTTTACCGAATGGTAATGTTGCAAAAAGAGAAATTATTAAGCATCCTGGTGCAGTGGCAGTTATTGCTGTTACCGATGAAGGAAAGTTAGTATTAGTGGAGCAATATCGCAAAGCTTTAGAACGTTCAATTGTTGAAATTCCAGCTGGTAAGCTTGAACCTGGTGAGGAGCCAGTTGTGACGGCACGGCGTGAATTAGAGGAAGAAACAGGTTACGGTGCACAAAGCTTAACTTATTTACAAGCGTTTGCAACATCCCCAGGCTTCGCAGATGAGATCATCCATCTATTTGTGGCAAAAGATTTATATACAATAGAAAACAAGGCAGATTTAGATGAGGATGAATTTGTCGAATTAGTAGAAGTTTCGTTGGAAGAGGCGGGGCAAATGGTTGCAGATGAGCGTATATACGACGCCAAGACAGCGTTTGCAGTACTTTGGCTAGCAGCACAATAAGATAATAATCTTTAGCATAATAGAAGCGGACGAGCATAAGCTGTACAAACCTTGATAGAAAAGGAGCATGTTTATGTCTCGTACGGTGTCTATATTTTATCACGCATCCATCATTGCGGTGAGTTTCGTTTGTGGCGTTATCTTATTTCATATTATTGGTGGGCCGAATGCAGAGCCTTTTATTTCATTTATAGAGCCTCGTTTAATAGATGGGGACAGGCATTCTCTATTTCGTTTAGTGTTACCTGTTGCTGTTTCAATCGCTCTTGTACTATTGCTTGCAACACATAGTGTCCTGAAGGTTTTAGTACGTGTAACGGTGGCGATACGTGCAACCTTTTTTGGCTTTAGCTCGGTTTTTTTATTACAAAAACTTGAGGCTTTCTGGGTTTATACGATTTGGTGGTTTCCATTTCAGCTCATCTATTGTATATTGTTGCTAGTCCTATGTAATTTACTTGTACCAGCCTGGTCTAAGAGAAAAATCGGGAAAATGATACATGGTCGGACAATTTTGTTGAATTTTTTCGCATTTTTCATCATAATAGTGGCTGAGTTTATAGTTATTTCTTATGTAATAAATTGATCAATACACTTTGAAAGTGGCTTATCACCAAAAGCTGTGGATGACATTTGTTAAATCAACCGCATATTATGGTGATGAGCTACGAAAATTTAGCATCAGGTAAAAAAATACAAAGCATATTTGAAATCTATTCACTATCTTGTAATAGGATTTACTCCTTTGGTATAATGGGAAGAGTTTAGGGGGGCGTCACATGGAGAGCCGAATTGATCGTATAAAAAAACAGTTGCATAGTGCTAGTTACAAGCTGACGCCGCAGCGAGAAGCAACAGTTGCTGTACTGCTTGAACACGAGGAAGACCACCTAAGTGCAGAAGATGTTTACCTTTTAGTAAAAGAAAAGGCACCAGAAATTGGTCTTGCGACTGTCTATAGAACGTTAGAATTACTAACTGAGCTCAAAATTGTCGACAAAATCAACTTTGGCGATGGCGTTTCGCGCTATGATTTACGCCAAGAGGGAGCTGCGCATTTCCACCATCATCTTGTTTGTATCGAATGTGGTGCGGTTGATGAAATTCAGGAAGATTTACTTGAAGATGTGGAAGCCGTTGTTGAAAGACGTTGGAATTTTATTATAAAAGATCACCGACTAACTTTCCACGGCATTTGCTGGCGCTGTCATGATAAAAACGACGAAGTATCAGAAGAGAAGTGAAAAAAGATGTCCCAAAAAGTCATAAAACTTTTTGGGACATTTTTTTATTGGCCGGTGTTTAGTTAATCTGAAATTTTTGTTTTAATAACTTTTGAACGGTCTTGGATGTCTGTAATCAGTAATCTATCATTTGATACTTTCATTGTGTAACGTTTTTCGCGCTGGTATGACCAAGTACCATCTTCTGTTAGGTAAAAATCAAAAATTTCCGTCGAATCAAGAATGATTGTGGATGGATCCGTAGCATATATCTTGTCTATCATATTAGATTTGAAATCATAGGAATAGTATTCAAATGTGTTATGATCCGTTACGAATTTACTGTAATCTTTACGTACTTGTGTACCCTCTAAAAAATAATCCTGAACATAACTAAAATCAGCATTGTCTAAAGCGTACTTGTAGTTATTACGAAAATCATAGTAGAGAGAGCGAGCCGTGTCTTCATATTCGGATAAGAAATTTGCCATTGCTAATTGATTTGCTTTTTTTTCTGCCTCAGCTCTTTCTTTAGTTTGTATAGAGCCAAATTTAAGATGATGGTTTGTATTATTTAGTGTAATGATTTCGGATTTTTCTTCTTGACCATCTTGTCCTTTGTTAACAGCATATACTTTAACAGAATCATCTAGTTTTGCAGTGAAAAGTTTAACATCTTGTGCTTTTTTTTCAGTACTTTTTCCGTTGATAAATACAATTGCATCTTCAATATCAGATGTAAGATGTACCTGATAATCTGCAAGATCTAAAGAAAGCATCTGTCTGTTCTCTTCATTATTGGAAATCTTTAGCTGATCTTTGATTTCATTTTGAAAATATTCATCTTTTAACGTTAAACTATAAGAGTAAATACCAGGAGCAAACTTACCAATTTTTTTTGTGTCATCAGATAGATCAGTAGAGACCAATTCTCCTATTTTAAATTTTGTGTCAAGTTTAACAGGACTACTAGTATGTACACTTAATTCAATTGGCTGAATATCAAATGTATATTTTTTGTAGAATAATAAGAAATTGTTTTCTTTTATAGTAATTAATTTTGAATCATCCTTATTTGTTATAGGTTCGGTATATCCTTTTTTTATTATTTCATTCAACTTTTCCTCTAACTCAGGATTAATATTTTTTGTCCAATTTTGATCCTTCATATACTTATAAAATGCTTTATCATCAATGATTGTTTCATCAGGAAATTTGAATGATTGGGCGAATTTTTCATAATTTTCTTCAGAAAAAGAATTGTTTAGATTAGCTAGCTGTTTTTTAGGGTCTAACTGGCTTTTAATGATAAAATGCCCACCAATAAGCAGTGCTAGTATAGCGACAATACTACTAATGATAACCTTTTTTGTTGTGCTCATAGGTCCTTTTTTGGGGGATGTTTTAGAGAAATAGGTTTGTTCGTGTTTTCCATCTTCTTTTTGGATATTTTCTACAACTTCTGTCTCCTCAGAATGAATAGATGGGAGTTTAGTACCGCATTCTAAACAAAATTTCTCATTCGATATTGCTTGTTTTCCACAACTCTGACATTCACGCATTATAAAACTCCTTTTTTGTAAATATAATATAAATATACCATGTAAAAAGGAAGAATAAAGAATAACTTATTGAAAAAATAATAAAAAATGGATACTATTAAATGGATAACGATAGAAATTGTGAAGGAAGTGCGTAAATGATTGATATGAAAGATATAAGTACAATGGAGTTAAAGGATTTAAAAAATGGGTTAAAATTGGTTAAAGATAAGCGTATGGAACTGATTATTAGATTAGGAGAATTGGTTCATTCGCAATTATTAAACAAAAAACTCAATCATGATGAATTATCAGAAATTTCTTTTGAAATTGCGTCGCAGGATCGCTTAATATATCGATATGGTAAGCAGATAACAAATATCAATGCGGCATCACAACAGTGTTCAAAATGTATGCAATCACTTGGTGAGAATGCAAAATTCTGCGGGAATTGCGGAACACTGAATCCTACTTATGTTGATCCAAATACTGTATATAAGTCATGTCAAAGCTGTTCGGAAGAAATACATGAATCAGCTCTATTTTGCCCATGCTGTGGTATGAAACAGGGGGCAGTATAATGACTTGTAGGCATTGTCATGAGCAACACCCTAATTATTTTACATATTGCCCCAAGACAGATGGAATTATTGAGCATGAGCCATTTAAATATACTTATGCAACGAATGATTTTTGCTTATCTTGTGGCACAAAAAACGAAGAATCAGGTTCGTTTTGTAGTCAATGTGGCTCGATAACCATTAAAAAAGTCGAGCAAAAAACGACATTTAATAAAGTGATAAGCGAAACGTTAAAAAATGTGAATGTACCAAACATGGGGAAAATGAAAGGTCAAGATTTAAAGGCTGTCTCAAAAGAAAAAGTGAATTTCTTTAAAAATAACCCATTATTCTTTGTTCCAATTGTTGTGTCCATTTTATTATTATTTTTGTTTACTCTCTTTGTGAAAAGTAGCATATTAGATGTAGTAACAGCTGATCTAGATCAAGAAGAAACAGCTATAGTTAAAGCAATTATGAGTGACCCTTCAGAGCTAGAGGGTAAGATATATGAGGAGTTTGGTATCAACCTAAGTATACCCAAAATACTCTCACTTCCAAGCTTAGTGACAGTGCTTCATAATGTTAAAGCAGAATGGAATGTTGGTATAGATGCAGGGTATACTCATAATTCTTTGAATATATCTATGGACAATGTGTTATTTGGGTTAATGTTCATTCCTTTAATTGCTTTAGCAATAGGCGGTGTTATTTACGGTATTCTGGCACGGAAAAATAATTGGCCTTTATATCAAGGAATTGTTTATTCTACAATTGTGTATGTTATTGTCATGTTAGTTATCTCTGTCATGTCAAATTTCAATGCAAGGATTGGTCAAGCAGGGTTATTTATGATGGAGGCTACAATGAATTATTCTGCTTTGGATATGATTCTGTCAGCGACTATTTTATCAATTGTCATATTTGGGTTTACTGCAATTTTAACTTATTTTAATAAATCTATTATTGAAAAATTGAGCTATCAAGTAAAATATGTGCAGTATGCTATGTTTTCTGTGGCAATTACATGTATTGGGTTACTTATTAATTTCTCAAACATTTATTTTAGTTTGGATAAAAAGGTTTTAGAATCAGAAGCGCCAGAGGAATTAGTTGGAACTCTTTCGATTTTTGGTAGTATTTATATGGGTACTTGGAATTGGATTTGTACGTTTTTTTCAAAGCTACATATGAATCTATCGTTGGAAGGTCTTACAGAGAGCGTATCTTACAGCCTTTTTGGGAACGATAAATCTGGCGTAGATAATTCTTACTTTTTTAATAGTTTATTTGAAGAAGGTAAATTTTCGGTATTGCCATCATTTATATTAGTACTAATCACGATCTTATTGATTGGTGCAGCTGGCTATATATTATATATTGTCCACCGTATGAAATGGAAAGAATGTTTGATTTTTGCAGGTATGTTTACGGCGCTACAGTTAATGATTATTTATTTTGTGAATATTCAACTCGATATTATAGCTTCCGATGGATTAGTCCAGTATTCGTTTTCATTTGAAATAATCTTGACATCTTTACTTATTTTGATCGTCTCTTCTGCAAGTTTTGTCGCTGGAGGTTTTTTGCGACAGTATCAATTAAAAAAATAAATGGACTACCTCTCTTACACGATGCGTGAAGGGAGGTTTTTTTTGTAGAGTAAGCATTTGGTTTATTGAACATGTTAATATGGAAGATAGTAGAATGTTAAGGGGGCGCTGTGATGAATGAATTTCAATATGCAATAGAGGATTATATCCATTTTATCCAAGTAGAACGACAATTATCTGATAATACATTAGCATCCTATCGCCGAGACTTAGATAATTACGTGAATTTTTTGCGGGAAGTGGAAGGAATGTCTGACTTTCGTAAAGTGGAACGGACGACCATTTTGCGTCATTTAGAGCAGTTGCGAATGCAAGGAAAGACAAGTCGTACTGTTGCCCGTCATATCTCCTCTATTCGTAGTTTTCACCAATTTTTACTTCGAGAAAAGCGAGCCGAAACAGATCCGACAGTTCATTTAGAAATGCCAATCATTGAGCAAAAGCTACCCAATGTCCTCTCGATTGAAGAAATTGAAGCTTTATTAGCAGCACCAAATCGCAGCAAACCTCAGGGCATTCGGGATGTGGCAATGCTAGAGCTATTATATGGGTCAGGGATGCGCATTAGTGAGCTGATTGCATTGGATTTAGCTGATATTCACCTAACGATGGGCTTTGTACGCGTTTTTGGTAAGGGAGGCAAGGAGCGTATCATTCCTCTTGGAAAAAGCGCCCTTTCTGCATTAAGTACTTATTTAGATGGCGCACGGAGTCAATTACAAGGGAAATATCCAAAAACAGAAGCTTTTTTTATCAATCAAAGAGGAAAACGTTTAACAAGGCAAGGTTGTTGGAAATTAATGAAGGAGCATGCTTTAAAAGCGGGCATCCAACATGAATTAACGCCACATACATTACGCCATTCTTTTGCAACACATTTAGTGGAGAACGGTGCTGATTTGCGAGCAGTACAAGAGATGTTAGGACATGCAGATATTTCTACAACGCAAATTTATACACATATTAGTAAATCCCGACTATCAGAGGTTTATAAGCAATTTCATCCACGCGCTTGAAAATTATTGGTTAGTCGGAGGTCTGACCTTTATTTTTCGCTGTTTTTTGGTAAAATAGAGACATAAGAGTAGGAGGCAAAATTATGAATAAACCATTTAAAAAAATCCATGTAGTAGTATTGGACTCAGTTGGAATTGGTGAAGCTCCAGACGCAGCGGATTTTGGAGATGTAGGTTCACATACTCTCGGACATATCGCTGAAAAAATGAATGGGCTTACAATGCCACATATGGAGTCTTTCGGCTTAGCAAATATTGAACCATTACAAGGTATACAGGCTACTGACAAACCAAAAGCATTCTACGGAAAAATGCAAGAAGCATCTGTTGGTAAAGATACGATGACAGGGCATTGGGAAATTATGGGGTTAAATATTGATAAACCGTTTAAGGTGTATCCAGAGGGATTCCCTGCTGAGCTTATTGCAGAGCTTGAAAAACGTACAGGCCGCAAAGTTCTTTGCAATAAACCTGCAAGCGGAACACAAGTAATCGATGACTTTGGCAAGGAGCATATGGAGACAGGAGCGATTATTGTCTATACATCTGCTGACCCTGTTTTGCAAATTGCTGCACATGAGGAAATTATTCCATTAGAGGAATTATATAAAATTTGTGAAATTGCTCGTGAGTTAACATTACAACCAGAATATTTAGTTGGTCGTGTTATTGCTCGTCCATTTATCGGCACACTAGGAAACTTCTCACGTACTTCTAATCGTCATGACTATGCGTTAAAGCCATTTGGTCGTACAACGATGAATGTCTTACAGGACGCAGGTTTAGATGTTATCGCAATCGGGAAAATTTCTGATATTTTCAACGGTGAAGGCGTTACTGATGCAGTACGTACGAAAAATAATACGGATGGTATGGATAAGTTTGCAGAGGTAGTACGTCGTGATTTCCATGGTATAAGCTTCTTAAACTTAGTGGACTTCGATGCGAATTTTGGGCATCGTCGTGATCCTCTAGGCTATGGTAACGCACTACAAGAATTTGATGCACGTTTACCAGAAATTACTGAGGCAATGACAGAAGATGATCTACTAATCATTACAGCGGACCACGGAAATGATCCAACATTCCCTGGGACAGACCATACACGTGAATATGTACCGTTAATTGTTTATTCACCACGCTTTAATGGTGGTAGTGAGCTAGCACTTCGTGAAACTTTTGCAGATATTGCAGCAACAGTTGCAGAAAACTTCAATGTAGAAGCACCAATGTTTGGTAAAAGCTTCTTAAATGATCTGAAGTAAGGGGGATTATTGATATGAATATGGCACAGCTGTTTGAAAAGAAAAAGCAAGGCAAGGAGCTATCACAGGCTGAAATTCAGTATTTTGTAGAGGGTTACACTACTGGTGCAATTCCTGATTATCAAGCAAGTTCGCTACTAATGGCGATCCGTTTATTGGGCATGACATATGATGAAACATTTTATTTAACAAAGGCAATGATAGAATCTGGAGATGTTATTGATTTATCATCTATTGAAGGGTTTAAAATTGATAAACACTCAACAGGCGGTGTAGGCGATAAAGTTACACTAATTGTTACGCCGATCATTGCTGCACTAGATATTCCTGTGGCGAAATTCAGTGGTAAAGGTCTAGGCATTACAGGTGGTACAATCGATAAATTAGAATCAATTCGTGGCTTAAAAACAGAACTTTCATCACAAGAATTTATCGACAATGTCAATAAACATAAAATTGCAGTTGCTGGTCAAACAGGTAATCTTGTACCTGCTGACAAAAAATTATATGCGTTGCGAGATGTGACAGGTACTGTCGATTCTACACCACTTATTGCCGCGTCTATCATGAGTAAAAAAATAGCAAGTGGTGCAGACGGCATTGTGCTAGATGTTAAATGTGGCTCAGGTGCATTTATGAAAACACAAGAAGAAGCTCAAGTTTTAGCTGAAACGATGACTGCAATCGGTGAAAAGCTAGGGCGTAAAGTAGTAGCGCATATTAGTGATATGGATAATCCACTTGGTAAAATGATTGGCAATAAGCTTGAGGTAGTAGAAGCAGTCGCTTTATTAAGTGGACGTATGGACGAAACGCACGAGGATCTGCTTGAAGAATGTATTATTATCTCTTCACTAATGTACCAAGTTGCAGCTGGAGTGAATGAGGCTGAAGCAACAGCAGCTGTTAAACGAGTATTAGAGGATGGTTCAGCCACTGCAAAATTCGAGGAATTTATCGTAGCACAGGGCGGCGATTTAACAGATATCGTACAAAAAGATACAGCAAACAAAGTAGCTGTCAAAGCACCTACTGAAGGTACTGTAGGGACGATTAATGCACTATTAATCGGAGAAGCTAGCGTTAGTCTTGGCGCAGGTCGATTAACGAAGGAATCAGCACTTGATTATGATGCTGGTATTCAATTGATTGCCAAAAAAGGCGACCAAGTACGTGCTGGCGAAACGATTGCTTATTTATATTCAAATGGTCAAATTGATGAGGAAACAATCGAAAAAGTACAAAAGGCTTATACAATTGCATAAACAATATGAAGCGAGAATTCTCTTTAACAAAGGGGATTCTCGCTTTTTTTGTTTCTATGGAAAGGCGGAGAGTCCGAGCTGTGGAAAGAAGAACTCAAGCGGCGGAAAGAAGGGCCAAGGTGACAGAAAGAAATCAGAGCGACGGAAAGAAAAGCTAGAGCGACGGAAGAAGTGCTAAAGCGACGGAAAGAAAGGCCGAAGTGACGGAATGAAATCAGAGCGACGGAAAGAAAGGCCGAAGCGACGGAAAGAAAGGCCGAAGCGACGGAAAGAAAGGCCGAAGCGACGGAAAGAAGTCAGAGCGACGGAAAGAAGGGCCAAAGCGACGGAAAGAAAGGCCGAGGCGACGGAAAGAAGGGCCAAAGCGACGGAAAGAAAGGCCGAAGTGACGGTAAGAAGAGTCAAAGCGACGGAAAGAAAGGCCGAAGCGACGGTAAGAAGAGTCAAAGCGACGGAAAGAAAGGCCGAAGCGACGGAATGAAATCAGAGCGACGGAAAGAAGGGCTGAAGCGACGGAAAGAATGGCCGAGGCGACGGAAAGAATGGCCGAGGCGACGGAAAGAAGTCAGAGCGACGGAAAGAAAGGCCGAGGCGACGGTAAGAAGGGCCAAAGCGACGGAAAGAAAGGCCGAAGTGACGGAATGAAATCAGAGCGACGGAAAGAAGGGCTGAAGCGACGGAAAGAATGGCCGAGGCGACGGAAAGAAGTCAGAGCGACGGAAAGAAAGGCCAAAGCGACGGAAAGAAAGGCCGAAGTGACGGAATGAAATCAGAGCGACGGAAAGAAAGGCCGAAGTGACGGAATGAAATCAGAGCGACGGAAAGAAGGGCTGAAGCGACGGAAAGAATGGCCAAGGCGACGGAAAGAAAGGCCGAAGCGACGGATAGCCCCGCCAAAGTCGCGGATAGCCCCGCCAAAGCGACGGAACAAACAGCCAAAGTTTTGCTGACCTGTAACATAATAATAATTCTTATGAAAAGTGTTAGCTATGTTTAAAAAATGTTGATTTATCCCATACTGCAATTAACCTAAAAAGCTATAAATATGTCGATTTGACACTATTTCGGAAGACTTTGCACTAGTTCTGTCAGCCGCAAGGAATCACCACATTGAATGTGGAATTGCACGAGGAGGAGGCGATGTTCATGCATTTTCAATTAGAGATGGTAACAAGAGAGACAGTAGTTGTACGTTTATTTGGGGAGCTCGATCATCATGCAGTGGAGCAAATTCGAGCTAAAATTTCTACAGCAATTTTTCAGGGCACTGTAACGACTATTATTTGGAATTTAGAGGGGCTGTCCTTTATGGATAGTTCAGGTGTAGGTTTAGTGCTTGGTCGGATGCGTGAATTAGAGGCAGTTGCTGGACGGACAATATTATTGAATCCATCGCCGACAATGCGAAAAGTATTTCAATTTTCAGGTTTAGGGCCATGGATGATGGATGCAACAGAAGAAGAAGCGATTGATCGAGTTAGGGGGATTGTAAATGGATAACGAAATGACATTAACTTTTTTAGCAATTAGTGAAAATGAAGCCTTAGCGCGTGTAGCTGTGACAGGCTTTATTGCACAATTAGATCCAACCATTGATGAACTATCAGAATTTAAAACGGTTGTTTCAGAGGCTGTTTCTAATGCCATTATTCACGGTTATGAAGAGGACGGTATGGGCGTTGTTACAGTTCATGCGAAGCGTGAGGATGATATTGTAACTGTGTCTGTTATGGATAAAGGGTATGGTATTGAGGATGTAAGCCAGGCAATGGAACCGTTATTTACGACGAAAAGTGCGATGGAGCGTTCAGGTATGGGCTTTACCATTATGGATAGTTTTTCAGATCAGTTGACAGTAATGTCCAAGTGGCAAGAAGGTACAACTGTCACATTTACGAAGAAATTTTACTCGGTTCGCACACCGGTAATGTGAGGTTGCTATTGTGAAGCCGCTAGAACAGTCGTCCGATAAGCTATTGTCACAGGGAGAAATGCGAGATTTAATTGCACGTGCACAACAGAGCGATCATGAGGCTCGTAAACGAATGATTGAAGGGAATACGAGGCTTGTGTGGTCTATCGTCCAACGCTTTACAAGCAGGGGCGTGGAGCTCGAGGATTTATTTCAAATTGGCTGCATCGGGCTTATGAAGTCTGTGGATAAATTCGATCTAACGTATGATGTTAAATTTTCGACATATGCTGTACCAATGATCATCGGAGAAATTCAGCGCTTTTTAAGGGATGATGGAATGGTGAAGGTTAGCCGATCTATTCGTGAGCTTAATTTTAAAATTCGTCATGCAACTGATGAATTTATTAAAAAAAATGAGCATCCACCAACCATTCATGAATTAGCGGAGGTTCTTGGAGTTACAACTGAGGAAATTGTAACAGCTTCAGATGCATTGAGAGATCCAGCTTCCTTGCATGAACAATTGTATGAGAGTGAAGGGGATTCTATTACATTAATGGATCAGATGAAGGACGAAAAATCTGAGCAGCCATTTGACTATATTCCACTAAAAGAGGTGCTCACAAGACTTGAGCCTAGAGAGCAATCAATTATTTATTTGCGATATTTCTCAGATTGTACCCAAACTGAAATTGCCAACAGGCTTGGCATATCACAAGTTCAGGTATCACGATTAGAGAAAAAAATTCTTGCCCAATTGAAAACTTGGATGGCCACAAGTGCCACAGTTGAAGAGGAAGAAGTATAAAAAGACATCTAAGAAAATGGTGACAGCATGACAGAAAAAGATAAACTTTTTAACAGCGTAGAAGAAGCCGAAAATTTTCTTAAAGAACAATTTGGTGACGGCGAATCATTTGACATTAGTATTAAGCATGTATTTGTCAAAGATTTGCCGGTTCTTTGTGCATATATAAGTGGACTTGTGGATGGAATAGTCTTAACACAATTACTCTCTAATATGTTGCCTGATGAGGACATTGATATTGAGGATGAAAAGGAGTATTTTGAAGCCTATTTCAATTACCAAGGTCGTTCAGAGGAAACCAAACGTGAAGCCATTTTGTTGGCCATTTTAAGTGGACAAGTAGTCTTTATAACTAAAAGTGGTTACGGCTATGTTGCAGAGATTCGAAGTTATCCAGGACGTACTCCTGCGGAGCCTGACAATGAAAAGGTTATTCGTGGATCTAGGGACGGCTTTGTAGAAGGTATTTCACAAAATGCTGCTTTGATTCGTCGACGAATTCGCAATAGTAATTTACGTTTCGAGCTACATAAAATATCCGAAATCGGTCAAACCGATGTCGCGCTAGCGTTTATAAAGGGTATTGCGAGTGATGAAACGCTAGATAAATTACGACAGCGCATGGAACAAATTCATCATGATGGCTTGACTATGACTGATAAATCGCTAGAGGAATGGCTGTTTAAACAGAAGTTTCATCCAGTTCCTTTTGTACGATATACGGAACGACCAGATATTACCGCAGCTCATTTACTTGAGGGGCATATAGCCATTATTGTCGATACGTCACCTTCCGTCATTATCGTGCCAGCAACGGCCTTTCATTTACTGCAGCATGCTGAGGAGTACAGGCAGGCACCAATAGTCGGAACCTTTGTCCGTTTTATGCGCTATTTTGGAGCAATTATGGGTTTATTATTATTGCCTTTGTGGTATTTATGTGCAACGCACGGGATACATTTACCGGATGAGTTATCCTTTTTAGGGGCAAAGGAAAAATCACATATCCCAATTTTACTACAAGTACTTATTGGAGATATTGGGATAGAGTTTTTGAGGATGGCCGCCATTCATACCCCATCACCATTATCCACTGCGATGGGGTTAGTTGCAGGTGTAATTATTGGTCAGATTGCCATTGATGTTGGGGTATTCTCGCCAGAAGTAGTGTTATATACAGCCATTTCAGCTATTCTGACATTTATTATCCCTACGTATGAGCTGGGTATCTCAATTAAACTCTTTAGACTAGTGTTGTTAATAATGACTGGAATATGGGGAGTTAATGGGTTATTTATCGGGATCTTTATATTATTTACGTATTTATGTTCATTACGTCCGATGCAAGCGCCCTATTTATGGCCACTTATTCCGTTCTTTCCAAATGCGATGCTTCGCGTACTTGTCCGTTTCCCAATGACAGCAGATGCATTGAGACCATATGTTGTCGATTCCCAACAACGAAAAAGATCATAGAAGCCGTTGCACTCGTTTTTTTCATGTGATAAAGTTCACATATAGTATTTTGTGATTTTTGCGAAAATTACCTTCATTCATCAAAAGGTTCACCACGTGTTGAAACACATGTGTTATTAAACCTTATGGACTATCCAACTAGTTGAATGAAGAAATATCCTTCTAAATAAGGATTGTAGGCTAAATTGCCCAAAATTCTTCTAAAATGAGGGGCAACTTATCACAAGACGGAACGATGTGAAAAGGGAGAGATGCACATGCATTTATATGGAACACAAGCAATTTCTGAAGATGGTCATTTAACGATTGGACAGGTAGATACATTAGAGCTTGCAAAAGAGTATGGTACACCTTTGTTTGTGTATGATACAGCGCTTATTCGTAAGCGTGCACGAGGCTTTATTGATACGTTTAAAAAACTAGGTGTAAAAGCAGAAGTAGCTTATGCTTCAAAAGCATTTGCATGTGTAGCTGTGTACCAATTAGCGGCAGAAGAAAATCTATCTTTAGATGTTGTCTCTGGTGGAGAATTATTTACAGCTTTAAAAGCTGGATTCCCTGCAGAGCGCATTCATTTCCACGGTAATAATAAAAGCATTGCTGAACTAGAATTAGCCTTTGACTCGAAAATCGGTTGTATTGTCGTGGATAATTTCTATGAAATTCAACTTTTACAAGAAATCTCAGAGCGCCGTCAACAAAAAATGCGTATTTTACTACGTGTCACACCAGGTGTTGAGGCACATACGCATGATTTCATTACGACAGGTCAAGCGGATTCTAAATTTGGCTTCGACTTAAATAATGGTCAAGCAGATGAGGCTTTCCAACAAACTTTTAAGCATGAATACCTAGAGCTCCTAGGATTACACTGCCATATTGGCTCTCAAATTTTTGACACAGCGGGCTTTGGCTTAGCGGGAGAAAAACTAATTGATAAAATTTCGGATTGGAACAAGACTCACGATTTTACGTGTACTGTGTTAAACTTAGGAGGGGGCTTCGGAATTCGTTATACTGAGGAAGATGCACCGCTTGAGCCACAAGTATATGTAGAGGATATGATTACAGTTGTAAAGACTAAAGCGACTGTACTTGGTCTAACTATGCCGGAAATTTGGATTGAACCAGGGCGATCACTTGTTGGGGATGCAGGAACATCACTTTATACAATTGGTTCACAAAAAACAGTACCTAATGTTCGTAAATATATTGCTGTCGATGGTGGAATGAGTGATAATATCCGTCCTGCACTATATGATGCGAAGTACGAGGCGGTCATTGCGAGTAGAGCAGAAGAATCAAAAAGTGAAACATATACAGTGGCTGGTAAACTTTGTGAATCAGGTGATAAATTAATTATTGATGCTAAGCTTCAGGAAGCAGCTTCTGGTGATGTGCTAGCAATCTTCTGTACTGGTGCGTACGGATATTCTATGGCGAGTAACTACAATCGTGTGCCACGACCAGCAGTTGTATTTGTAGAAAATAGCGAGCATCAATTAGCAATTCGACGCGAAAGTTATGAAGATATTGTACAAAACGATCTCCCGCTAACGTTGAAAAAGGGTGAGTAAATATGAGAAAAAATAAATGGGTATTACTAGCGTCCATTTCAACTTTTATTTTGTTGTGGGGCGTTGTCTATTGGGTATTGGCGTCTAAAGGTATTCTCGGGCCTGGTTCGTAAGACAGAAATTGACTTGCGGTAAAAGTACAAATCGTGTAGGATAGTCAAAGATTATGTACAGCTAGAAAAAGAGGGAATAGACAAATATGTTAATTCGATATAAGAAAGCTTTCGAGAAAATAGCAATGGGGCTACTCTCGTTTATGCCTAACGAAAAAGACATAAAAAAGCTCAAAGAGACAATCCACTCCTATGAAAATGATAATAATTGGGTTTTATATTTATGGAAAAAGAACGATGAGTATGTTGGTATTGTTGGACTTGTAACAGACAGTAATAATATAGCTATGATTCAACATGTTTCCGTGGTCCCTTCTTATAGAGGTGAAGGTGTTGCGAAGGAAATGCTACAGGAAGTGGCAGACCTTGGCCAGTATGAAAGTGTGCGTGCAACGGAGGAAACGCGTAATATTGTTCAAAAATGTATAAATTGTATTAATGAAGAAGCAGACGATCATTGACGTCTGCTTTTTCTTTGTTTGCTTTCTTGACGTTCTGCAAGAATATGTGAGCGATCTCGAAGCATATGTTTATGAAGAAGATAATTAGAGCTACTTGATGGTAAAAGCTGTATGCGAGCAAATACTAATTCCTCCAATGTAGGTGAAAGAGGAAGCTGAAATGCTTGAAAGGACTTGCCCATCTGGATAGCAGAAAGTGTATCTGTTAGTTGTGTTAGTAGTATTTCGTAGTCGATTTCATCAAAAAAGATATGTCCCATATTATATCGAAAATTTTTGAGTGCTTTTTCTAAGATTCGTGCGGCGCCTATACAATTGTCACGTCGCCAATGATATAAACCTGTTGCGAGCTGTACGTATCCAACGAGAGGGTGCTTTTTATCACCTGGAGCAATATCTTTCCAGTAATCCTCAAGGACCTCATGGCATTCAAAAAAATCGTGATTACCATTGAAAAAAGTACAGTAGTCGATAAATAAAGTATGGTGCTGTGGATGCATTTTAGACTCCTTTCTACTATACTATAAGAACATAGAATCTCAGGGTGGTAAAACAATGTCTTATGAAGTGAAATTAGAAGCCTTTTCAGGGCCTCTTGATTTATTATTACATTTAATTAACAGATTGGAAATTGATATTTATGATATCCCAATGGCTGAAATTACTCAACAATATATCGACCATATACATGCTATGCAGGTACTGGAGTTAAATGAGGCTAGTGAATATTTAGTGATGGCAGCAACATTATTGGCTATTAAAAGTCGTATGCTTTTGCCAATTCATGAAGGTGAGCTTGATGATGCTGAATTAGAAGTCGACGGCCCAGACCCTCGTGAAGAACTGGTGCAACGTTTAATAGAGTATAAGAAATATAAAGAAGCAGCGAGTAGCCTGCAAGAGCTTGAAACAGATCGGGCACAGGTATTTACACGGCCACCAGCAGATTTATCTGGGTTAGCATCAGATGAGCAAATGGCGTTATTTGATTTGAACATCAACATCTATGACATGATTGGGGCCTTTCAAAAACTGATGCGTCGAAAAAAATTAAAAAAACCACTTAAGACAACTGTAGCGAGACAGGAACGCTCCGTAAAAGATCAAATGCGTTCGGTTGTCGATTCATTACGATTTACAGGTGGACGTGCATCATTTTTTGAGCTGTTTCCCTATGAAGATAAGCCAACGCTTATTTTGACATTTTTATCCATTCTCGAGCTGATTAAACGTCAGGTCGTCATCGTAGAGCAAAATGGTAACTTTGAAGAATTAACAGTTACCTTACAGAAGGAGGAATGGGATGATGACGAAAAAAATGATGCTACAGAGTAGAATAGAATCCTTACTATTTGTTGTTGGAGACGATGGCTTAACCATTAAACAATTGTCACAACTTTTAGGCGAACCGGAAGAGTTAGTCGTAGAGACGATGGAAGCGTTGAAAACAACATATGAAGAAGATTTAACTGGAGGCATTACGGTAAAAGAAATAGCTGGAGTTTATCAGCTTATAACAAAGCCTGAATTAGCAGATACGATACAAAGATTAGTAGAAAATCCAACTGCTCAATCATTATCTCAAGCTTCACTTGAGGTATTGGCTATCGTGGCATACAAACAGCCAATTACACGTGTAACAATTGAAGACTTGCGTGGTGTGAAATGTGAAAGACCAATACAGACTCTCGCTTCTAGGGGGTTAATCAAGGAAGTTGGTCGCTCAGAAGGAACAGGACGTGCTATCTTATATGGTACAACAAAAGAGTTTTTAAACTACTTTGGTTTAAATAGTATAGAAGAAATGCCGTCTTTACCTGAAGATGAGTTAGTTGAAACAGAGCAAGAAACAGACTTATTTATGACTAAATTCCAAGAAACCTTTAGTGGAGTAAAGTAGATGAATAAGGCATTACTAACTTCTTTCAGCGTATGTTTTATGTAACGTAAGTGAAACGGCAGTAACAGAAGTCTCTCATCTCTATAGGTGGTGAGATGAATGCGATTTTAAGTCGTTTTTTCAGCAGGTGTCCAAACATCCGCTGAAATAGAGGAACTCAGTCTAAGAGCGCCACGTCCTGTGGCAACGACTGAGTGACCAACAACGTGTTGTTGCCGCTGACGCTTTGCTTTCGCGCAGACAAAAACACGTTGTTGCCGCTGCGTTAGCACTACGCTTTCGCGCAAAAAACATTTGTTGGCCTAAAGCCTCAAGCGGATGTCACGGAATTATGCCGAGGCATAATCGATAGGTATAATGCTTTGCTTAAAACATAAATATAATCTATATTTTCCTATTACTTTTAATAAGGAGTGGCTCGTTGCTTCGATTAGTACGTTTAATATTGTTCATGATAGTCGTGGTAATGTTAATGCTTCCTCAAACCAGTTTAGCACGGGGGGGTAGCGGATATGCTGTTTTAGATGGTGACACGGGCCGTGTTTTATTCAAATCAAATAGTGATGCACGGTTACCAATAGCAAGCTTAACAAAAATTTGGACAGCACTCGTTGCTATTGAAAATAGCAATCTTCAAGATGAAGTGGTTATTTCACCGAGGGCTGCAATGTCTGAGGGCTCGTCTATTTACTTGCAGGCAGGGGAAAGAGTAACGGTAGAAACACTGTTATATGGTTTGATGCTTCGCTCAGGAAATGACGCAGCAACAGCTTTAGCAGAGCATGCCGGCGGATCGGTAGAAGGGTTTGTAAAGTTAATGAATGAGCGGGCTGTTGTTGCTGGACTCACAAATACAGTATTTATGAACCCTTCTGGCTTGCACCATGATGAGCACTTATCGTCAGCGAGAGATACGGCTGAAATGTTAAGGATTGCTCTTCAAAATAAAACTTTCAAGAAGATTGCCTCCACAGTTTTATATCGTGCCAATACTGAAAACGGGATGTTATGGGAAAATAAACACCGTTTATTACGAGAAGGGTCAGGGGTTGCCATCGAAATAGGTGATGTGACACAACAACCTGTTAATGCATTAAAATCAGCAAAAGGTTCAGCATTTGCCGGAAAAACAGGCTTTACGAAGGTAGCTGGTCGGACCCTTGCAACTGCCTTCCAAAAGGACGGGCAAACATGTATTGTCGTCACGTTGAATGAATCCGATGACTGGAATGTACATCGAGGTTTATCCAACAAGGTTTGGCAAGATTACAGCCTTGAAACAGTGGTGAAAAAAGGTAAATATAAAGTCAATAAAAACCTTTCCATTCGTTTAGAGGAACCAATTCTTTTGCAGTTAAATAAAGAAGAAAAAGAAAGTGTAAGGCAAGTATTACATGTTTCTAGAAAACGTATGGAAGGTGTACTATCCATCTTTCTCGGTGAAGAGCGTATTTATGCAGTGCCAGTAAAGGTTGAATCAGCGGATCGTTAAAAGCGATCCGCTGATTTTTTTTTTAGCATTTGTAATTGCTTGTGCCATATTTTTATACATTAACGCTAAAAGCCCCGCTGGAACGTTGAAGAGGGAATTAAAAGCGACACCTAGAAAATCAATCTTTGTTTATTGATATATATTTTTTATGAATTCTTTTGTAGAAGAGTGAGAGTTATTTGTTAAACGTATGCCACGTATTTAAAGTTGATCTTCGTTCCGGCTGGGCGACTCCTTGGGGATCAGCAATAGAGGAACGAAGGCTAAAATCATCACATCCTGTGATAACGCCTTCGTGACCAACATCGGTGCTGTTGCTGTCGCTTCGTTGCACTACGCTTTCGCACAGAATGAAACCCTTTTGCTGACGCTGCGTTAGCACTACGCTTTCGCGCAAAAAACATCTGTTGGCCCGAGACCCTGGAGCGAGCCGACAGAGGAACGAAGGCTAAAACCATCACGTCCTGTGATAACGCCTTCGTGACCTACATCGTGTAGGCCCAAGCGGCTCATTGGACGCCCCCAGGAAGCTCTGCTCTGCGCGAAAGCGAAGCGTCAGCGGCAAATGTTTTATCTGCGCGAAAGCGAAGCGTCAGCGGCAAATGTTTTATCTGCGCGAAAGCGAAGCGTCAGCGGCAAATGTTTTATCTGCGCGAAAGCGAAGCGTCAGCGGCAAATGTTTTATCTGTGCGAAAGCGAAGCGGCAGCAACAAATGTTTTATCTGTGCGAAAGCGAAGCGGCAGCAACAAATGTTTTATCTGTGCGAAAGCGAAGCGGCAGCAACAAAGCGCCCAGCCGGGACGGAAATCAACTTCACGTTATGGAGAGGATCCATAAAATTTAAAGTGCAAATTATCCAGAATTTAGCTTATAAAAACAATTGCAAATAATTTAATTACTTACGCATAATTAGTTTTTCTTTAATAATGTATAAAAGTATGACATAATTTTCACAGATTAGCGGGAAAAATAACCTTATTCATAATATGCGAATGAGGTTTATATTTTGGTGTCTAAAACCAAGGTGAATGAAAATTAGAGGTGAAAGAATGGAAAGATTACAGAAGGTTATTGCGTATGCTGGTGTGGCGTCTAGGCGTAAGGCAGAACAATTAATTGTAGAAGGTAAAGTAAAAGTGAACGGAGTCGTAGTGCGTGAGTTAGGTACAAAGGTTTCCAACTCAGATACGATAGAAGTAGAAGGCGTGAAGCTTGAGAAAGAGGATAAGGTTTATTACTTGCTATATAAACCACGTGGAACGATATCAGCTGTAACAGACGACAAAGGACGTAAAACTGTCACAGATTTGTTTAAGCATATCCCACAACGAATTTTCCCAGTTGGCCGTCTCGATTATGATACATCTGGCTTATTGTTATTGACAAATGATGGTGAATTTTCTTATATGCTGACACATCCGAAGTTTAAAATCGACAAAACATATATTGCTCGTGTTAAAGGTGTTCCGACGATTGAGGGCTTAAAAAAACTTCAACGAGGAATCAAGCTAGAAGACGGTAAAACAGCTCCAGCAATGGTTAGTATGACTTCTTTTGATGAGAATGCAGGTAAAGCAATCTGTGAAATTACGATCCACGAAGGGCGAAATCGTCAAGTACGTCGCATGTTCGAGGCGATCGGTACTCCTGTTGTTAAACTAAAACGTGAACGCTTTGCCTTTTTAGATTTATTCGGACTAACGCCGGGGGAATATCGTGAATTAACAAAGCATGAAGTGAAGCAATTGCGAGTGTTAGCGGAGACAGGAAAAATCGGATAAATGAGCAATTACTAAGAGAAAGTGAAATACTTCTATGTGTAATAGTAATGTATTCACTTTCTTATTAGTGAAATCGTTCATAAATCATTCATAATTATTAGCTAAGCGTTTGTGTTTCCTTTTGATATAATAGGTGAGAATAGTACACCTAATTAGTTTTTCATCCAGATGAAATCGGTTCCACAAATTAATCAGGTGGTGTTTGACGCACAAGTGATTGACAAATATTAAATTTGACAAACATAAATGGTGTAAATAAGACGGTAAAATCTATACATATGAATGTTTGTATGAAAAGCTTAGCGTCTTGCTCTAAGCCGTAATTGATAGGGGGTTTATTAACTTGGAGAAAAAGAAAAAACGTCTCGTCATTCGTACCATTATTTTGGCAGTTTTAGTCTTAGCAATTGGTTACACGGTATACGGAACAGCGACAAAGGATAAAGTAGAGTTATTAGCAGTAGGCTCTAAAGCACCAGACTTCACGTTAGTAGATTTAAACGGTGAGAAACATAAGCTGTCTGATTATAAGGGGCAGGGCGTATTTTTGAACTTCTGGGGAACTTGGTGTAAGCCTTGTGAAAAGGAAATGCCTGCAATGGATCGTCAGTATAAAGTTTTTAAAGATCAAGGTGTACAAACATTGGCGGTCAATATTGCACAAACAGATTTTGAAGTACAGAATTTTGTCGATAGATATGAGTTAACGTTCCCGGTAGTTATTGACAAAACGAAAAGCGTTCAGACTACCTACAATGTAGGTAATTTACCTGCAACTCTCCTTATTGATCCAGATGGCAAAGTAGCCAAAATTATTACTGGTGAAATGACGGAGAAAAAAATTGCTTCGTACATGGAATTAGTGAAGCCGAAATAAGGAGTAAATGACTATGGAAAACATCATTTGTGCTTGTGGTCATAGTAACCCATATGGCACGAAGCTTTGTGAGAAATGTGGTCGTCCTTTAACTGAGGAAGGTAAACAAACAAAAGTTGTTGATATGCGCTACGATGGAACGGCGATTCGTTCAAAAACGTATAATAAGACAGTCATCGATAAAATTTGGAATTTCTTCTCGAATGTAAAAGTGGGGATTGCCCTCATTATTATTACGTTGGTCGCAGCGTCAATCGGAACAATATTACCGCAAGCGATATATGTTAATGCCCCGGAACCTAGTAAAGCGGAGTATTATGAGAAAGTGTATGGTGTTTTGGGCAAACTCTATAATAATTTAGGACTTTCTAATTTGTATAGCACTTGGTGGTTCCAAATTTTAGTGGGAATGCTTGCGATATCCATTATTGTTGCGAGTTTAGACCGTGGTATACCATTGCATAAGTCTCTAAAAAATCAACGCGTTAAACGTCATGAAAGTTTCATGAAGCGTCAACGTATCGTTGCAGAAGGACAAGTGCCAAACCCTGATGAATCGCTTGATAAAGTTGAGCAAAAAATGACGGAATTAAAATATCATGTTCGTCGTGATGGAAGTGCACTGCTAGCAGAGCGTGGTCGTTTTGCTCGGTATGGCCCATACATAAATCATGTCGGTCTCATTATCTTTTTAACAGGTGTTATGTTGCGCTTAGTACCTGGTTTTTATGTGGATGAGACGATTTGGATACGCGAAGGTGAGACACGAGCTATACCAGGGATGGATGGCTATTTTATTAAAAATAATAAATTTATTTTAGAAACCCATGGCGATAAACCTCAGGACGAGCAATCAAACCAAGGTGTAAATGCTATGGCGAAAAACTATCAAACAGACATCACGTTATACAAACAACCTGAGGGAGCTCTTCCTGGAGATTCAGACAATCTTGAAAAATTGAGAGATTACTCTATTCGTGTTAATCATCCGTTAAAAGAAAACGGTTTTGCGCTGTATCAAATGAATTATCGTCTTAACGAATTGAGACAGATGAATTTTAATTTAGTGAATAAAGCAACTGAAGAAGAATCACAAGGTCAAATTGAAATTGATTTAACGAATCCTAAAAAAGAATATGATTTAGGAAATGGTTCCTCAGTACAAATTCTTGTTTATACACCAGATTTTGATGGTTTTGAAAATGGTGAACCACAGACAAAATCATCAATACCAAATAATCCGGCATTTTTATTTAAAATGACAACACCAGAAACTCCTGAAGGTGAAGTAAGCTTTGTAGAAATCAGAAAGCCACCACTTGAACCACTTGGTGAAAACAAATATAGAATGAAATTCGCAGGAGCAGAGATGCGTAATTCATCAAACTTTACAATTCGTAAGGATAGTACGATACCAATTTTATTTGTTGGCGGTATTATTTTCATGATTGGTGTAGTAATTGGCTCATATTGGAACCACCGACGTTTATGGTTACAGGTGGAGCCGGATGGCCGAGTGTTGATGGCTGCCCATGTGAATAAAAATATGTTTAGTATGAAAAAGGATTTAGATACAGTCACTACGTTTGCTGGTCTTCCGCCATATATAGATCAGTTAGATAAGCCTGAAGATGATAAGAAATCCGAAAAGCGAGGCACTAAAGAAAAGGAAGGTGACAACACCTTATGAGTTTGATTGACATAAGTGGAAACCTATTATTTGTAGCATTCATTGCCTACTTAGTTGCAACGTTATTGTTTGGTGGTTCGATAAAGCAATCGAATGCAACAGGCAAAAAT
Source organism: Lysinibacillus sp. NPDC056232 (assembly GCF_042267565.1). NCBI lineage: Bacteria > Bacillati > Bacillota > Bacilli > Caryophanales > Bacillaceae > Lysinibacillus > Lysinibacillus sp. NPDC056232. The sequence goes on from NZ_JBHJTF010000001.1 coordinate 292,036, forward strand.
ACTGAAAAATGGGGTAAGGTAGCAATTGTTGTAACAATTATAGGTCTACTTTCTCAGCTTGGTTATTTTGTCACTCGTTGGATTTATGCAGGGCATGCACCTGTTAGTAATATGTTTGAATTTACGACTGCGTTCGGAATGTTCATTGTTGGGGCATTCATTTTAATTTATTTTATTTATCGCGTGACAGCTCTAGGCTTAGTGGCATTGCCTGTGGCGTTATTAATAATTGCCTATGCGGCGATGTTCCCGACCGAGGTTACTCCTTTAATGCCGTCTTTACAAAGTTACTGGCTAACAATTCATGTTATTACAGCTGCTTTAGGTCAATCCATTTTAGCAATTAGTGCAGTAGCAGGGCTAATTTATTTATTAAAAGTGGTTGATTTAACGAAGCCTTCTAAACAATGTTTCTGGTTAGAAGCAGTAATGTTCTTCCTTGTAGTAGTCGTTGGTTTCGTAGTTGCATCATCAGTTTTTAATATGATGGATTACGATTCAACATATACTTATGTTGATAAAGAGGGTAAGGAACGTCAAATTGACTACAACATGCCACCACTATTTGGTATGAATGAATATAAGGCAGTGGAAGAACATGGCATGTCTCCGTTAGTAGAAATGCCAGCACTCATTAATGCAAAGAAATTAACATCAGTTGTGTGGTCATTATTAGTAGGATCTGTTTTATACTTATTAATTCGATTAATTGCACGCCGTCGAATTAGTGCGATTTTCCAACCTTTTGTCAAACGAGTAAATTTACAATTAGTTGATGAAATTGGTTATCGTTCAGTAATAATCGGCTTCCCAGTATTTACGTTAGGTGCTTTAATCTTTGCAATGATTTGGGCACAACTTTCGTGGAGTCGTTTCTGGGGATGGGATCCGAAGGAAGTGTGGGCACTTATTACATGGTTATTCTATGCAGCATTCCTACACTTACGTTTATCAAAAGGCTGGGAAGGTGAAAAATCTGCTTGGTTAGCATTAATTGGTTTTGGAATAATATTATTTAACTTAATTGCTGTTAACTTGATTCTTGCAGGTTTACATTCATATGCTTCAGCTTAAACTGATTTGTTAAAAAATTGATTAATTTGAGCACATAGATTTTTAACGTCGCTAGTATTAGAGAGAAGAGCCTTCTTGCTGTGGCAAGAAGGCTTTCTTTTCTTTTCAATAAGGGCTATACCATGTACAATAGAAGGTAGAGAAAGATTAGAAGAGAGGGATCGTGAAAGTGTCAGAAAATATTTCAGTATTAGTAGTAGATGACGAGGACCGTATTCGACGCTTATTAAAAATGTATTTAGAGCGAGAAGGATACCTTGTTGACGAAGCAGAAAATGGTGAACAAGCGATCGAAAAATCTTTAGAAAAAGAGTATCACTGTATTTTACTTGATATTATGATGCCTGAAAAAGACGGGCTTGAAGTTTGTGCGGAAATCCGTGAACGAGCAGCAACACCAATTATTTTATTAACTGCAAAAGGCGAGGAAGCGAATCGTGTACAAGGCTTTGAGCTTGGAGCAGATGATTATATTGTAAAACCGTTTAGTCCTCGTGAAGTTGTGTTACGTGTGAAGGCTATATTACGCCGTTCACAAGCATTCTCACCTTCGACAAATGCTTCTTCTTCAAAAGATTTAGTTGTGTTTCAACACTTAATGATCGATCATGATGCACACCGTGTAACAGCAGAAGGAATTGAAGTGAATTTAACACCTAAAGAGTATGAATTGCTGTATTTCTTAGCAAAATCACCAGACAAAGTATTTGACCGTGAACAATTACTAAAAGAAGTTTGGCATTATGATTTCTTTGGCGACTTACGTACAGTTGACACACATGTAAAACGTTTACGCGAAAAGCTCAACCGTGTCTCTGAAAACGCTGCAAAGATGATTGTTACTGTATGGGGCGTTGGCTACAAATTTGAGGTTGTCAATGAATAGAATATGGAATAGTGTTGTCGGGAAGCTATGGGTAACCATATTGCTTCTCGTTTCATTTGTATTGTTTGTTTTCACGGTTTTAATGCTTGAGTTTCTTCAAAATTACCATATGCAACAAGCAGAGAGCTCCTTGCGTCAAACTGCTGCAACGGTTGCAAGCATAGTAGATGATAATGAAACAGCAGAGTCGACTTCTGAATTATTAAAAGATATTTTACCTGAAAGTACGAATGCACTTATTGCTATTAACCATGATAGAGTCTCTTTTGCAATGCAGGAAGGTGTCAATAAAATAGAAATTCAGGATATGATTTTAGCCAATAAAGCGTTCCAAGAAGTTTTTCAATCTGATAAACCGATTATTAAGGAAATGATGATGCCTTCTTCTACGGATGAAAAGAAAATGGAATCGTATGTTGTACTAGGTTTCCCGCTAAATGTGGAAAATACAGTACACGGGGCCGTCTTTATTTATCAAAGTCCAGATGCATTGCAAAAAACATCGAAAGAGACGACGAAAATTGTCTTTTTATCTGCTTTCATTGCCTTTGTGTTGACGACATTTTTTGCGTTTTTCCTTTCGTCACGTATTACATCACCATTACGTAAAATGCGTGAGTTGGCGTTTGAAATTTCTAAAGGGAATTTTGAAGCGAAGATGCCGACTACACAAAATGATGAAATAGGCCAGCTTGCAGTTGCCTTTAATCAAATGGGACGTCAATTGAAACACAATCTAGAAGTGATCAATCAAGAAAATGAACAGCTTTCAAATATTTTAACATCGATGACAGATGCAGTTATTACGTTTAATCGTGATCGTACAATATTATTAAGTAATCCACCAGCTGACCGTTTAATGCAAAAATGGTTCGTCAATAAAGGCTCACAAAGTGCGAAGCCAATTCCGCCAGAGCTTTATCATATGCTTGATCATGTACTGATGTTTGAGGATAAGCTTGAAGAAGAAATTGAGATGGATGGAAATTACTATACGTTTACGATTAGCCCTCTTTATAGTGAGGAATCGATACGTGGAGCGGTTGCAGTTATTCGTGATATGACGGAGCAGCATCGCTTAGAAAAGCTGCGTTCAGACTTTATTGCCAATGTGTCTCATGAGCTTCGAACGCCGATTTCGATGCTCCAAGGTTATTCAGAGGCATTAATGGATGATGATTTTATTCAGGATCAAGAAGAACGTAATGAGATTACAAAAATTATTTATGATGAATCGAAGCGTATGGGACGCCTCGTAACAGATTTATTAGACCTTGCTCGTATGGAATCGGGGCATATGACGCTGTACAAGGATGAGCTTCCGATTAATTCAACATTTGAACGTATTACGCAAAAATTTGCACAGGTTGCAAAAGAGAAGCATGTTGGTCTGATATTTGACAGTGAGTTTAATGACGAAGCTACGATTAGTATAGATGAGGATCGGATTGAACAAGTACTAACGAATTTAGTTGATAATGCTCTTCGCCATACTGCAGAAGGATCAGTAACAGTGAAGGTTGAGCAAGAGCCGACCTTTGCCAAAATATCTGTCCAGGATACAGGACATGGTATTCCACAAGAGGACCTGCCGTATGTCTTCGAACGTTTTTATAAAGCAGATAAAGCACGTACGCGTTCTAAAGGCGGAACTGGTCTAGGTTTAGCTATTGCTAGAAATATTATTAAGGCACATTCAGGCAATATTATGGTGGATAGTGTGCTGAAAGAGGGGACTACCTTCACGTTTTATTTACCATTCGATTAAAAGCATCGCTATTCAATTATGCCTCGGCATAATTGTTGCTGTCGCTGCGCTTTCGCACAGAAAACATTTGTTGCTGTCGCTGCGCTTTCGCACAGAAAACATTTGTTGCTGTCGCTGCGCTTTCGCACAGAAAACATTTGTTGCTGTCGCTGCGCTTTCGCAC